>JAAUQQ010000111.1 GCA_012032745.1 Synechococcales cyanobacterium RM1_1_8 | reverse complement strand
GCTTGCCGTGTTACCTAGATAAGACCAGATGAAGTAGGAAAGCTTCTTTGCGGCACCCATTTGATTGTGGTGCGAGAGTAAAGAAGCCCGCGCTCTATCTGAAAGATGAGCGTCGGGAGTATGTCACTGCCCTCATACAGCAAGGCGGAAGTTCTCAGGCTCGCTTGAGCGTCATCCCAGCCCCTTCTCCATTTCATGGAGAAGGGGAGCCGGATCGAAGTCCCTCTCCCTTGATGGGAGAGGGATTTAGGGTGAGGGTGGCCAAACGCACACCCCAGCTGACTAGAGGCTGACCAGCGCGCCCTAAACCGTTTCGACCTCGATTTCCCGCGAGACAGGCTGGGGCTGGGGCTGGAACTCGAACATCGAATAGACCACATTGCGGCGAATGGCGGTCATCATTTCGAAGAACAATTCAAAGCCCTCAGTCTTGTATTCAATCAGGGGATCCTTTTGGCCATAGCCCCGCAGACCGACGGTTTCCCGCAGGCCATCCATCTGTTGCAGGTGCTCCCGCCAGAGGGTGTCGATCTGCTGGAGGATGAAAAAGCGCTCTGCCTGGCGCATCAGCCCCGGCTTGATTTGGTCCACCTGGGCTTCCTTCAGATCGTAGGCAATGCGCACCTGTTCGTAGAGGAAGGTTTTGATTTCTTCGACGGAGAGGTCTTCCAGTTGCTCAGCGCTCAGATCCTGGAGCAAATAAATAAACTCCTGGGTCTTGCTGACCAGCTTGGCCAGCTCCCATTCCTCCGAGGGCAGCTCGGGGTTGATGTAGTACTCGACGATGTCGTCGATCGTCAGCTCCGCATATTTGACCACTTGCTCCTTGAGATCCTGGCCTTCGAGGACGCGACGGCGCTCCGCGTAGATGGCCCGACGCTGGTTGTTCATCACCTCGTCATACTCAAAGACTTGCTTGCGCAGATCGTAGTAGTAGGTCTCGACTTTCTTTTGGGCTCCCTCCAGAGATTTGGTCAACATGCCCGATTCGATCGGCATGTCGTCTTCCACCTTGAAGGCACTCATCAGGCCCGCGACGCGATCGCCCCCAAAAATCCGCAGCAGGTTATCTTCCAAGCTCAGGAAAAACCGGGTCGAACCGGGGTCTCCCTGGCGACCGGCCCGGCCCCGCAGTTGGTTGTCCACCCGGCGGGATTCGTGGCGCTCGGTGCCGATTACATGGAGACCGCCCGCCGTCAGCACGCGCTCACTCTCCGCATCGGTAAAGGCTTCGTAGGCTTCCAGGATCTTGTTGTAGACCCCCCGGAGCTGCTGGAGCACCGGATCCTCGATTGGGGCTTTTTCCGCAGCCACCGCAATCTTTTCCTCGGCTTCTAGCTCCGGCAGGCTCTGGGCACCGTAGGCCTTGACCGCTGCATCCACAGCGGCCTTGAGCTCAGCCTCCAGCGCCGCTGGCAGATCGGTGGGGAAGATTTCGGGGGAGGCTTTCCAGGTCTTTTTCTTCTTGCCGCCGCCGAAGCCCTCGGGCTGGGCGCGATCGCTCCCCACCAGGGCGGGCTGTGCCATCAGCGCATCGTCCTCGGGCTGCACCAGGCGGGGCATAAAGTATTCCCGCACCTTGAGGCGAGCCATGTAATCGGCATTGCCGCCCAAAATGATATCCGTGCCCCGACCGGCCATGTTGGTAGCGATAGTGACCGCATTGCTGCGGCCCGCCTGGGCCACAATCTCGGCTTCACGCTCGACGTTTTCGGGCTTGGCGTTGAGCAGCTCATGCTTGACGCCCAGGTCCGCCAGCAGGTCCGAAAGTACCTCAGACTTTTCGACGCTGGTGGTGCCGACCAGCACCGGACGGCCCGATTGCTGCATGTCTTGACATTCCCTGGCCACCTGGAGCCACTTGCCCTGGATGCCGATGAAGGCTGCATCTTTTGCGCGGGCCAGCAGGTCGTTTTTGAGGAGGCGATCGCGGGTCAACAGCACCTGGCCCGGCTGCTTCAGCCAGCTCGCCGCCGCACCCAGGGTCTGGTTGTCGCGGGCTCCGTTCAAGACCTTGAAGGGCACCTGGTTGGCCTCCAGATGATGGATGATGCCAGGCTTGACCACCTGGGCATTGCCGGTTTCAGGGTTGATGGAGGTTTGGCCATAGATGTGGTCATCGCTCAGGGTTTGGATCAGGACCGATCGCCCCTCGGCGATCTGGGCCACGGCCTGCTCGGCGATCGCCTTCACATCCCCGGCCTCGGTCTTGTAGACCACATCGGGCTGGTCCTGGCGCTGGACCTTGCGGTTCGTCGGAATGATCGTCACTTCGAGCTTGTAGGTCTTCTCAAACTCGGTCTCTTCCGTTTTCGCTGTGCCGGTCATGCCCGCCAGCTTGGGGTAAAGCAGGAAGAAATTTTGATAGGTAATCGATGCCAACGTCTGGGTCTCGGGCTGGATCTCCACATGCTCCTTGGCTTCGATCGCCTGGTGCAGCCCATCGCTCCAGCGCCGACCGGGCATGATACGGCCCGTGGACTCATCCACGATCACCACTTCATCGTTGCGCACAATGTAGCTGACATCGCGAACAAACAGCTCCTTGGCCTTGATCGCATTGAAAATGTAGTGGGCCCAGGGGTTTTCGGGATCGAACAGATCGGGCACCCCCAAAAGCTGCTCTGCCCTGACAAAGCCCTCATCGGTCAGGAGGACATTGCGGGCCTTTTCATCGACTTCATAGTCACCATCGGGATCTTCCAGGGCTGCATCGCGGGTGTTGGGGTTGGTCGTCGATCGCTGGAGTTGGGCAGCAACCTCGGCGGCCTGGAGGTATTTTTCGCCGGGCCGGTCTACTTGGCCGGAAATAATCAGCGGTGTGCGGGCTTCATCCACCAGCACCGAGTCCACTTCATCGATGACGCAATAGTTGAACGGTCGCTGCACCACTTCCTCGATCGTGGTGGCCATGTTGTCGCGCAGATAGTCGAAACCCAGCTCGCTGTTGGTGGTGTAGGTGATGTCGCAGCTGTAATTCTCCCGACGCTCGGCGGGGCTCATGCCCTGCTGGATCAGGCCAACGCTGAGGCCCAAAAAGCGGTGAACCTGGCCCATCCACTCCGCATCCCGGCGGGCCAGATAGTCGTTGACGGTGACCACATGGACACCCTTACCAGACAGGGCGTTGAGGTAGGCGGGCAGAGTTGCCACCAGGGTCTTGCCTTCCCCGGTGCGCATCTCAGCGATCTGGCCCTCGTGGAGAATGATGCCGCCCAGGAGCTGGACATCGTAGTGGCGCAGGCCCAGCACCCGCTTGCCCGCTTCGCGCACGACCGCAAAGGCTTCGGGCAGGATCTCATCTAGGATGTCCTGCTCTTGGCGGTAGGTTTTGGCCTGGGAGAGCTGTTCTTTGAACGCTGCTGTTTTGCCCTTGAGTTCATCGTCCGAGAGCAACTGAATCTCTTCTTCGTAGAGGGCAGCCTCGGTCACCAGCGGCTGGTACTTCTTCAGCTTTCTTGCGTTCGGATCGCCCAGCAGAGCTTTGAGCATAATTGAGGCGGGAGGGTGAGGCGACAGTTGTATTTCTTGACTATCCTATCACTGGTGTTTCGCAGCGTCGTGGTGGCGCGATTGGGTATAACCGCACTGATTGGGCCTGGGTGATGGGCCCTAGGGATCGCCCCCCTCACGCCAGGGTCGGAAGCTGAACTGGGCCGCCGCGATGTGGCAACTGGCACAGCTTTGGAGGGAGAGGTCTGAAGGCAGAGCGACATTGGGGTGGATGGCTTGGAAATAGCGCGATCGCCCCAGCCGGTAGGGCACCCGCTCCTCCTGCTCGGCCTTGAGTCGGGAGAATCCCCGCAAATAGGCCCAGATCAGCGCCCTGGATGGACCCTGGGGGAGCTGAATTTCACTGCCATAGTGGTTGCTGTCCTGGATGAGGGTGCGCCAGGCTTCGGAGGGCAGGGTTTCTGGGGGGACGCCGATGTGGCAGGTGGCACAGTTTTCTAAGTACAAGCGCTGGCCCAACTGGTGGGCTTCGGGCACATAATCGACGCTGCGGGGCAGGTCTACGGTCAGGGGCAGCCCTAGACCGGAGGGTGGGGCGCTGGCAGGGGCCTGGGCGACGGTTGATGCTAAACCCATCGCCAAACCCGGCGGCGGTGCGGCCTGGCTCCAGCTCGAAAAAACCAGCCCAGGAGCAGGCTCAGCAGGGTCATGGCCCCCACTAGGCCCAGGGCAAAGCGACGGCTGCGATCGCGCCCCACCCGCCGAGGCCGCAGGTTGGTCGTCGCTGCCCCAGGGCGTTCCGGGGGCAGCCGCAATGGGCTGCTGAGCTTGGCTGGGGGAGATGGGGGCATGGGAGCAGGCGTTATTACTTTGACGTTATTACTTTGGGGGGGCGACTGTAGCGTAGGCCTCAGTTGATTTTAGACCAGCCAAGGAAGATAGCTGAGATTCCCAAATCTCCGGGCAACTCGACTATCGTCATAGATCACGCCTTTTTCGATTTGTTCCCTATTGCATCTTCTTCTAAAGGCACTGCTTCTAAGGCACTGCTCTCGGTTTTCGCTTCGCCCGAGTTACCCGCTGGGCCAGGCATTCCCGCTTGGCCATCACCAGGACTTGACTAGCTTTATGCAGACTTCTTCGATTCAGGTTTCCATCCATGAGCCTCGGTCAAAGCGAGGGGAGGCGGAGGCTGACGCCTTTGACCTACAGCAGCTCTTGGACTTGTTTCAGGTGGCGGCGTTTTGGGCGAGCGATCGCCGCTTGGAGGATCTGGCGGTGGCGATCGCCCACAGCAGCCCCGTGGTCGGTGCTTGGCACGATGGGAAACTGGTGGGCTTTGCCCGTGCTACCTCCGATGGCGTCTATCGGGCGACCATCTGGGATGTGGTGGTCCACCCAGATTTCCAAGCCCAGGGCCTGGGCCGCAAGCTGGTAGAGACCATCCTCAGCCACCCCCATGTCCATCGCGTCGAGCGAGTTTATTTGATGACGACGTTCAAGGAAAAGTTTTACGAGCGGGTGGGCTTCCAGCGCAACAACAGCACCACGATGGTGCTGCACCGGCAGCCCCTGGCTGAGCTTTGACCCCAACAATCTCAGCGCTGGGGTATCGCTGGGGAGCTAGGCCAATGCCACGGGATCAGGTTGGGAGCCAGCACTCCAGTTGGGGCATGAGCTGGGCCGAGTCTGGTTCTGGCTGGCTGGGCTGGCTGAGTCGCCCTCCATTCAGCTCAGCGATCAGCTGGCCGGTGAGGAGCACCATGCTGGGTGAGAGCTGGTGCTGTCCAGGGCCTTGGCGGTCTCCCTCGCCCAGGGCTTGTTTTAAGGCGGCCAGATCCAGGGGCTGGGAAACCAGGGTATCCCAGGGGTCCTGCCAGGCCGTGAAGGGCCGATCGCTCCAGAGGGTCAGTTTCACCCAAGGCTCCTGAACCTCCCAGGTCAGGGCGATTTCCTGGGCCTTTTGGGCGATCGCCCCTTCCACCAACATCACCCAGAGCTGGCGCAGGCTGGCGTAGTCTGCGGTGACAAAAACACCCTGGGGAGGGGGATCCAGGTGCAGACGGACATTGCGATCGGCCAGTTGAAGCCCCACCAGGCTCTGGATGTCTTCCAGCAGGCTGGCCAGGGCCAGGGGCTGGAGATCGAAGCGCTGGCTGCCCTGGGCCAGGCGGGAGATGCCGATCAGCTTGTCCATCAGCCCATTGAGGGTTTGGGCAGCGGCGTAGGATTGGGCGACGCAGTCTCGCTCCTCTTCGGGGCTGTCGCAGAGGTCGTTGAGAATGAGCTGCTGGAGGCCCATGATGCTGCTGAGGGGCGATCGCAGTTCATGGGCAGTGCGGGCAAGAAACCCGCCTTGGAACTGGGCCTGCTCCAAGGCCCGCAAATAACTCAGCCAGAGCTGGGACGTCTCCGCTGGGGGTTGGGGGAGGAGAACGGACTCGCCTGGAGAGGGATTGGCTTTGTTTCGGCCTGACTGCTCTGCATGAATCCAGCGCTGACCCAGGGCTCCGAGAACCAAGCCGAGGATGAACAATAAGCCATATATTCCAGTCATGCAGGAAGGATTAGAGGTGTCGGGCCAGGGTCGCGTTATTTTTGAGCCGCCGTAATTTTGCAGCCTTACTTTTTTGACCCAACACAATCTGCGTCATTTGGGTCAAGGTGTCTAGGCCTACCCGGCCCGCCCTGGCCCCCATTAGATTGGACATGCCCAGGGCAATTTCGCCGCCATTGCTGGGGCGGCGCTCGAAGCGGGGGGAGGCATTGACATAGACCATGGCGCTGCGCAGGCCCAGGGTAAACTGACGACTCTCGCCGTAGGCATCCGTGGCGAGGCAATCGGCGTGGCCGCTGCTGTGGTGGTTGATCCAGGCGATCGCCTCTTCCACATTACCCACCGTGCGAAACCCAATCCGGGGAACCAAATAGGGGTTGTCCCATTCTTCATCATCGGCCAGGGCCAAACTGGGAAAGGACTGGATCAAACTGGCATCTGCTCGAATTTCAAAGCCCCGTTCTTGCAAGTCATTCCACAACATCTGCAACGAAGCGGCACTGATGCTGGGCGGCACCAGCACCTTGTCGATCGCATTGGGGGCATCGGGTTCCCCCCGGTGGCTATCGATGATCATCCAGCGCACGGTCTCCAGCGGCGCTGAACAGCCCCAGTAGAGATAGCAATTGCCCATGGCGGTGGGGATGACCGGAATCACCGATTGGCGCGTCACCTGCTGGACCCAGCTCGGGCGGCCATAGGGAATGATTACATCGACGTCTTGGACTTGGTTGAGCAGGCCCGAGAGGGAGCCCACATCCCCCGGCAGCAGCAGCAAACTGTCCGTAGGCAAGCCGACCTTCTCTAGGGCCTCTTGCAGCACCTCAATAATCACCCGGTTGGAATAGCTGGTTTCACTGCCCCCCCGCAGCAGCAGGGCATTGGCCGTGCGCAGACAGAGCCCCGCCGCGATCGCCGCCAGCTCCGGAAAGGCTTCGGAGAGCAGCGCGACCACGCCCAGGGGCGATCGCTGGCTGTAGGCCTGCCCCCGCTCGGGCTGATAGCTGGCGGCCCCCACCTGCTGCATGGGGTCGGGCCATTCGCCCAAATCCCGCAGAATCGCCACGGTGGCCTGGAGCCGTTCCGGGGTAAGCTTGAGCCATTCCTGGAGCACCTCCGGTACGGCCATCTCTTGACTGGCTTCCAAATCCAGCGTATTGGCTTCGAGAATTTCATCCTGGGCGCTATTTAGGGCGCTGGCCATGCGCCGCAGCCCCGCAGAGCGCAGCCCCGCCGGTAGGTCTGCCAACACCAGGGCCGCCTTGGCGGAGCGACCGGTCCAATGGCCCAGATCGCTAGGGGGATCCAGGAGCGGCTCGGGGGCGGGGAGATCGCCCCTGGCTACTCGAAATTCAGCATCTTGGGCCATAAAAGTCCTATCCCCGCCATGGTCGATGGCTCAAAAAAGTTCCGAGCACCAGCACCAACATGAAGGCGATGCCGGTCAACATCAGCCGCATCAGGGGTTTGGCGCTGGGCGGCGGCAGCAAGGTCAAGAAAATGCCCATGCAGACCAAGCCGAGAGTGATGGCCAGGGCGATCGCCAAAAAATAACTAGGCCATGGACTGCTGGCGAGGTACCATTCCTCCCCAGTCCAGCGCCAGCGCAGTTGACGCGGCGAATTGGCGCTCAGTTTGGCGATCGCCCAGCCATCCTCAACCACCACAAAAATACGTTGACATTCGAAGCACCCCAAGGCTTCGGTCAAGGTAATTGGGCTCAGCCGTCCTTTGCAGTTGCAAGGGCAGGGATAGTCCTGGTCAAGATGAATAGGTTGATCTGAACGACCCGGCATAGGGCTGAAAAAACTTCCAATGTCCCCATCCTAAACGGCAACCCGGAACTGTAGCGTAGTTGCCTGAACAGTTCGTCAAGTCCGCTGGTTCTAGAAGTCGAACGGGGCCGAACCAAGCCCGAGCCGAGCTGGGTGCCCCCTAGGATCAAAGCACTGGCGAGATCCAAAAAACCGAAATCCAAAAAGCGGGTGAAGAGATTCGAACTCTCGACATCAACCTTGGCAAGGTTGCGCTCTACCACTGAGCTACACCCGCAGATGCGCCTTTGCGCACGTCTCATATATTCTCAAAGGCTGACACGGCTGTCAACCTAAATCTCAACTTCCCATTCCCCAAGCGCCGAAACTTCAAACTCCCAGCCCAAAAACTCCTGCCCCTGCTGCGTTTATGCCTATTTCGCCTAGGCCCCCTGCTCCAGGGAATGCCCTTCAAGCAGCACATTGCGCGAGGGCTGGAGCTGGGGCTGTCCCCCCTCGCCCAGGCCAGAGCGCAGGCTCACCATCAGATTGGCCATCTCGATCGCATTCATGGCATAGCTCCAGCCCAGGTTGCTCTTGATGCCAGCCCGCTCCAGGGCCTGCTGCATGGTGTCCACGGTCAACACGCCCATGATCGTGGGCACGCCGGTCTGGATGGAGATGGCCGAAATGCCCTTGGTCACCTCTGCGGAAACATAGTCAAAATGGGGGGTCTGACCTCGGATCACCGCCCCGAGGCAGATGATGGCATCGTAGCGATCGCTCAGGGCCAACCGACGCGCCACCATGGGAATTTCAAAACTGCCCGGCACCCAGGCATAATCCACCTGCTTGCCCTGGGGATCCGCATCAATGCCGTGGCGGGAGAGGCAATCCTGGCAGCCCGACAGCAGCTTGGTTGTCACCAAATCATTAAAGCGGCCCACCACAATGGCAAAGCGCAAATTGTCAGTTCCAGTAAAATGCCCTTCAAAAACTGTCATGAAAATTCCTACGTTTCGATTCCTTCGACCGTTCGATGCCTGCGGAAAATCCGACAGTCGTCGGCAGAAAAGTCCAGGGCGACGCCATTCACCCTGGACCTTTTCACCATGTCATGGGAGCAACAACCCAACGAAGTGACTACACCACGAAGTAACTACACCACGAAGCAACTACACCACGAAGTAGTTAAACACGCCCACCAAAATGACCAAGGCCGCCCAAACCACCGAGCCCAGCAAAATGAGCTGTTTTGACTTGCCGCCGAACACGGCGGGGGAGGCATAGGCCACCGGTACGCCCACGACCATGACAAAGGAAAACAGAACTAGCGCTGTCAGCAGCAGTTGAAAGAGGATGACCATTGGTTTCGAGATTGGTGGTTTCGAGGTTGGATAGTTCAGGGATTAGGGTATCTGTTCAGCCTAAGGCACTGCCCTAGATGCTGATTTCGCTAAAGTCGCGGCTGAGGTGATCAAAGGGCTCATCCACAAAGCTGCTGTCGCCGATGCCAGCCTCTGCCGCCATGGCCTTCACGGCTTCCTTCATGAACTGAATGCCCCGCACCGTTGGGCCAATGGGCACACCCAAGGAATTATAGGTCTCCCGCAGCCCCTGGAGAACCCGTTCATCCAAGACATCGTTGGTCCCAGCGACCAAGGCATAGCTGACATAGCGCAGGTAGTAGTCCATGTCCCGCAGGCAGGCCGAGTAGCGGCGGGTGGTATAGGCATTGCCACCTGGCCGCAGCAGCTCGGGCACTGCATCAAACAGGCGCAGGCTGGCCTGCTGGACGATTTCCGCAGCGTTGGCGTTAATCAGGGTCGCGACCTGGGTGCGCGCCTCCCCTTGGGCGAAGTAGGCCTTGAGGCGATCTAGCGCCCCCTGGTCCAAATAGCGCCCGGTAATGTCATAGGTTCCAATGAGACTGCCTACCGCATCCCGCATGAAACTTGCCTCCCAAACAGTTTTATAAAAAAGGCGCGCCAGCCGTTGGGCTTTTGCTCAAGGTTAGGTAATGCTCTGCGCTGCGGCTCTGCCAACCCAAGGCTGGCCCAACCGCTGCAGAACGGACTGCAACGATCAAAATTCGTATGCATTGGATCAAAGCCTATCATGCAGCCTTGCCTCAAATCGCCGCCCATCCCGGAATGCAAGGATCTTGGCACGGTCTTCGTGATGATTCTTAACAAGAGTTCAAGGAGATGGGGATCGATGGCAGCAGGGAAAAAGATTGGCGCTTGGGATCACAAAAAGCCCGCTCAGTTTCACGCTGAGCGGGTTGGAGGGGAGGGCTGAAGCGATCTACGGTTGGCGATCGCCCAGCCCTCAAGGATTCGGGGTTGCTGCTTTTCAGACACAGGCCCTAGGCACGGTCCCTAGGCACGGTCCTTAGGCAACGGTATAGGCCACCCCACGGTAGGTCATTGGCCTGGCTGCGCTCGGCTGGGGAGCTGGGGCAGAAAAATCCATGGCGACGCCGCGATAGACGCCCCGGCGGGCGGGCCGATAGCTCCGAGCGGGCAGAGCGGGGAGTTCGTACTGGGATCCGCGATAGTTAAGGGTCATTGTTTCGCCTCCTAATTAGGCAATTAGTGAACTTGAGGCGCGTTCCTTCGGGAGAATTTCCCTACTTCCGTTTCGGCAAGGCTGGGGGATTGGACGCAACCCAGAAGCCCGTGGAAATGAACGAATGATTTATTTCTGTAGTATAGACTACTTTTTGCTGAAGAGAGCCGTCCGGGCGGTTTGGAAAAGAATATTTGCAATTGAAGGGGAGCGCTGCGAGCTTGGGGCTGGTCTTGGGGCTAGCAGGGGGAGAGGACGGGCTCGGGGGCTGGCAGAGGACGGGCGATCGCGTCAATCTCGCCCCCAAAATCCATCCCGGAATGGATTGAGATTGCTGATTTTTTCGTTACATTTGTTCATGAAGCCAAGGCAGTCCATCCGAGAGTCTGGGGTTAGGCGGCTGTTTTTGTCAGTCGTTTGAGCCTGCCGTTCTCGCCAACCGTCCCCCAAGCACCGCAAGCGTTTTTACCCATGACAGATTTACTTACCAAGCTGGCCTATCAAACGATGCAGCAGGGCAAGGGCTATGTGGGCTTGGCGCACAAAGCCATCAGCACCCAACTATTCAATTGGGTGGTGCCGCCCAGCGAAGCCCAAAAGCTCGCCCTGAAGACGATCACGCCAGACCTGCTCCAGCAGATCCAGTCGCGCATGGCGGCGCTTTTGGAGGAGGACTGGCAGGATGTGGAGCGCGGTATTTATCCCAGCGAGATTTTGTTTGACAACCCTTGGGATAGCTTTTTGAAGGTTTATCCCTGGGTCTGGTTGGATAGCCCCAGGACTTGGGTGCGATCGCGGGACAGCCGCACCAAGGAGTTCTCCCCAGACATTGAAACCGAGGGCTATCCCCGCTACTACCTGCGCAATTTCCACCACCAAACCGATGGCTACCTGAGCGATGGCTCGGCCCAGATCTACGACCTGCAAGTTGAGCTGCTGTTCAATGGCACCGCCGATGCCATGCGCCGCCGCATTTTGGCCCCGCTCCGCTCCGGGCTCCAGCGCTTTGATTTACCCCAGCGACAGCTACGGGGGCTGGACATTGCCTGTGGCACGGGCCGGACGCTGAAGATGCTGCGGGGCTGTTTTGCCCAGGCCAAGCTATTTGGGGTGGATCTGTCCGGGGCCTATCTGCGCAAGGCCAATGAGCTGCTGTCCCAGGAGCCCAACGAGCTGCCCCAACTGGTGGAAGCCAATGCGGAGGCATTGCCCTACCAGGATAATTATTTTCATGGGACGAGCTGCGTGTTCCTATTTCATGAATTGCCGGGGCCGGTGCGCCAGCGGGTAATCCAAGAAGCCTTCCGCGTGACTCAGCCCGGCGGCACGTTTGTGATCTGCGACTCGATCCAGGCGATCGACATGGGTGACCTGCGACCGATTATGGAAAACTTCCAGGCGACGTTCCACGAGCCTTTCTATTGCGACTACATCCAAGACAATTTGGAGGCGCGTTTGGCCAAGGCTGGGTTTGAGACGGTGGAGGTCTTTAGCTATTTCATGAGCAAATATTGGGTTGCGCGTAAGCCGGTCTAGTATGGCGAGGCGTAGGCTTCTGGACTAGCTTCAGCCCCTCTCATCCCCCAGCTCCTTTTCCATTTGATGGAGAAGGGGAGCCGGATCGGAGCCCCTCTCCCCTTTGTGGGAGAGGAGTTGGGGTAAGGGCGGCAAAACTTACGCTCCAGACGACTTAGCTCCATCCTGATGTTGCTTCTCTGGCTTGGGCTGACGCTTCTGGCTGCGGGGGATGGGTTGAAGTTGAACTCAGCCCCCAGTCCTGGGTTGAAATGCTGAATTGGGCCGAGGCACTTATACTGTCAGGGCTAAAATTCCCTGGGTTCTCATCTGAACCGGGGCTCTAACCCGGTGATGGGTTGCAAGCCTGATGATTGCTAAAGCGCCTCTGGAGAAATGCAAGATGAAGCATGTTTGTTTGGGTCTGGTGAAGCTGGCTCGCAGGCGGGTTGAGACGGCGTCGGTTAGGCCAGGGTGGGGCGCGGCGGGGGTTGTCCTGGCGGGGGCGGCGATGCTGGTGGCTCCTCCCGCTGGGGCCTTGCCGGGACAGCTCACGGAGGAGGTGGAAGCCTGGATCCAGGCCCACCCGACGCTCCAGCCCAGCAGCGGGGAGCGGCTGTTGGTGCGTAAGAGCAATTCTGCGGCCCAGCGGTTTACGTTCCAGGCCTCGGTGTTCCCGCCGGGTCGTATTGCGCCGACGGCGGATAAGGGACGGATTCGCACGGAGACGCTGAGTTTTTTGATGCTGCCAATGGGGTGACCCGCGATCGCATTGAAGAATCCCTGCGGGTGATCTACGGCCTAGATATCTACCAAGATTTCCAGCAGGCCCGCATCAGCTACAGCTATCCCGGTCCCTTTGATGTGGCCCAGGCCCGCAACCGGCGCACGGAACTGCAAGCGGCCCGCAGGGGAGAGGTGCGCATTGGCGATCGCTTTGCCTATTTGATTGAAGTGGTGGAGCCAGCGGATGGCGGCAAGGCCTACAGCGGCCAGGTGCAGATCCTGTTGAAAAGCGATGTGGACAAGCTGGAAGCGGAATTGCGTAACCGCTAGTGCATAACCGGTAGTGCGTAACCGCTAGTCGCCCTGGGTGCCCAGCGGTGTGCCCCATCCAGGCCGAGTCGCAACCCCTGCGGCTCGGCTTTTGCGTTGCAGCCTAGGGCCGGGTCCAGGCCAGCTTTTGGCCTTAACGCTGGTGAATATTCGGCCAGACCCCGCAAAATGCCCTGCACCCCGCCGCCACCCGGCCCAGATCATCTGCCAGCAGCGGCGGCCAGGCCACCCCCGCCCGAGTCGCCGTTGTCCAAATAAATGCGGCTTTCC
>JAAUQQ010000110.1 GCA_012032745.1 Synechococcales cyanobacterium RM1_1_8 | reverse complement strand
CCTTCCCACCGGAGGGAAGGGCTAGGGGGACTGGGATGAGCCAACCCCAAAGCGTAGACGACCAAATCCTAGATCGGCTCGTCACCCTCAACGCCCAACGCGCCGAAGAAGAACGCAACGGCCACATCCGCTGGCTCCGCCCCGACTACCAAAATCCAGGACAAACCTCCAACGCAGCCCAAACAGAAACCCCAGCCATTCCTGGCATGGAAATACCCAAAGCTCAGAAATCAATTGCTCCCACTCCGGCCAAAAAACAAAAATGGCCCCAAGACTTCAAAGACCAACTCGCCGCCATCCGCGACCTCCTACGCACCCAAGGCGGAGAATGGAATCTTGTCGAAATAAGCAAAGCCTTTACCGGTGCAGCCCGTAGCCAAACCAAAATCCAAACCGCCCTCGAAGCCCTGGAAACTCTCGGCCTCGTTGCCCAACATAGCGAAAACAATGAAACCAATGGTACTTCGCCGACCTTCAGAACGTTGCCTAATTTGGTTACTCTCACATACAACTCTGACTCCACGTCCAGCAATCACCCCTGAATCAACCTGAGTTCAACAGCCTCAAAACGCCCTCTCCCTCCCACAAAACAGTGGGCGAGGGGAGAAACAGCTAGAAGTCCTGATTCTTTGTTCAATTCCCCTTCCCAAAATCAACGCAGCCGCTGAGGCGATCGCGTTCAAGATCGAGCGCTCAAAACATAAAACGTATAGCCATAACAATCGCTAAAATTCTCAAACAAAGCCATCTCCGCTTCCGTTTCACGAATCACCTCTTGCAAGGCTGGCGTCCCTTCGAGCTGCTGCATCCGTTTACGCAGGGGGTCATAATAATTCCGCCACCAAGCCTCGCTCGGCAATCGCTGGGTCGAAAGTACCGTGAACCCCGCTCTAACCGCCCGATTGATATTTTCAGCCTCAGAACCCATCGTCGGATAGGCCTGCTGCCAATAGGCGATCGCAGCCTCTGGAACGGCTTCCGTAAACCAACTCAACTCTGAGACCACAGCAATGCCAGCCTCGGCCAGCAAAGGCCGCCAGCCTCGCAGCGCCGACTCAAAACCCAGGTTGTAGGCCGCCCCCTCCGACCAAAGCAGATCCACCGACGCCTCTGGCCAATCCAGTTTGCCCATGTCAGCCTGGATCGGCGTGACCCAAGCCTCCAGCCCCGCCTGTTGGGCACGGAGGACGAGTTCCTGAATAAACACAGCCGAGGAATCCACGGCCACGACGTTGCACTGGTAATGCTTCGCCAGGAGTAATGCACCCGCACCGCTGCCGCAGCCCAGATCGGCGATTCGCGGCTTGGGAGGTAAGCCGGGCAGATGCTGCAAGAGCTGGTGTGAAAAAGCGGCATCACCTGGACCTTGGCGATCAAGACCACGGTGTAAGTCGGTCAGGGCGGCAATATACTCGGCTGGATCGTCCACCGCATAGGGATTGGCAGGTTCCTGCCAAGTGACATAGCTCATGCACAATTCTAGAGCGTCATAGAACGGAGGAACATCCACCGCTACAAACCAATCAGTCCGCTTGAACCACCTTGGATTACGGCTGTCGTAGTAGAGGCGGAGACTGCTTCTATTTTAGGGGCTCCCAGGAGGCTGGGGTTCGGTCATCATCATGGAAGCATCTGGCTTGGTTTCGCGATCGGCAATGTTCGATCGCGGCACATTCGGCGGCACCAACTGTTCCGATTGCTGCTCTGTGGATTCCAGAAAGTTATAGGTCGCAGAAGAGAGGCTGCGAATCAGCGCATCGGCCCGCTCATCCCCATGGGGACGCTCCACCATCGCCATGATCACGTAAGGTTTACCGCTCGGCATGGTGACTAAACCCACATCGCCGATCGCCTTACCAATGTTGCCAGTCTTGTGGGCAATGGTCGCGCCGGGGCCGAGGCCCTGGGGCAAGAGGTCGCTGGTTTCGGTGGTGCGGAGGATGCCGAAGAGGCGATCGCGCCCCCCAGCGGATAGCAAATCCCCTCGGTTCAAGCGGCCCAACAGCGTCACCAAATCCTTCGGCGAGGTCGTGTTCAAGCCATCCAAGTCAGGCAGCAGCGCCTGAAGCTGGGTCTGTTGCAGCCCCCAGCTACGAAATCGGGCATTGAGCTGCTCTGGGCCGCCCAGTCGCTTAATTAACAAATTAGTCGCAGTGTTATCGCTGATGCGAATCATTTCCGTCGCGGTTTTTAGCACCGAAAACTGGGTGCCGGGCGGCTGAAACTGCATTTCGCCCGCTTCACCGACAATGTCCTCCTCCGCCATGGTCAGGGATTCTTCCAGGCTGACGTTGCCTGCTTCCACGGCTTCTAGGAGGGCAACCAAAATCGGCAGCTTGATCGTGCTGGCCGAGGAAAAGCTGCGGCTGGCATCGAGGTTGACATAGCTCTGGCGCTCCAGGTCCACCACCATGACGCTGGCCGTGAGATCGGCCTGGGCCGCAATCAGCCCCTGGAGCTGGCTGGCCAGGGCGGGCATTTCCCGCGTGAGTTCTAGGGCCGTGGAGGGGGGCTTGGCGGCTTCGCTGGGGGCTGCATGGGCCTCCTGGCTGTTGTAGCGCAGGCTGGGGTCGAGGGAGGAGAGCACGGTGCCCGCGATCACGCCGAGGCCAACGCCGACGATCAGCAGGCGCAGGATGTAGGTGAGGGGGGAGATGGGGGTGGCTTTGACTCGGGGTTGGCCTTGGTGCTGCTGCTGGCGCTGTTTCCAGAGGGCGGCGCGGCTGCCGGGTTGGCCGGGGCGGCGGGGACGACGACGCTGGCGGCGGGGGCGATCGCCGTTTGGCCCTGGGAGGTTTGGCCCTGGGAGGCTTTGCCCTGCACAGCCTTACCTTGAAGGGCCTTACCTTGAAGGGCCTTGCCCTGAACGGCCTGGGCGGAGAGCTGGTGGGGGGAGCGCAGCAGGGATCGTCGCTGGGCGCGGCGAGATTTACCACTGGGGCGGGGGGCCGGTTTGCCCAGGGCCGGTTTGCCTGGAGCCGGTTTGCCCAGAGCCGGTTTTGCCCGGAGCCGGTTTTGGAGTGACTGTCGTCGCCTGGACCGCCGTCTGCGGGCCTGGCGGGCAGGGTCGGGAGATGGACCAGGGCGAGCTGCGGACTGGGGGGCGGAGCCAGAGCGCGGGCGGGACAGGGGCGTCACGAGGGGTGTCACGGGGGCGGGGCGGCGGCGGGACGGGTTGGCAGCAGCCCGGTTCCCTTGGGCCCTGGCATCCTCCAGGGAAGCGGGCCTCGGGGAAACAACCTGAAGCTGGGTACGCCGACCTTTAGGGGGCCGTCGGGTCGAAGGATTTCGAGGTCGGTTTCTGCCGTCCAGAGCCATAGTCACACCGAGAGAGCAAGGAATATTGAGCGGCGCTTCGCTTGACCTGGATTCGGACCCTGGCCCCATGGCCCGTCCGCCCGGCCCAGGTTGAGTGGCCCAGGTTGAGTGGCCCATTTCAGGAAGAGCATCGCGCTGAGTTAGCTTGGCAGCCCCGTATCAGAATGGTTAGATGCGGTTCACCCCCCAGGGGTGTTTATCCTGGCTGAACGCTGGCCAAATCGTTGGGGAGTATGGACCCCGTCGGTTTTGGTAGCCCATACTCTACTCGCTTCTGGGAAATTGTGTAATGCCCAGCGCATTTGTCGCAGGATTCCCCGCAGCATGTTGACTTCGCGATCGCTGGGTCGGGCGCGGTTGTAGAGGCGGCGAAAGCGTTTCATGCGGCTTTCGACGGTGTGGGGCAGCAGGTAGCCAACCTCTAGCATGAGGGTTTCAAACTGTTGGTAGTAGCCTTCGAGGGCCTCGGCAGCGGCGGGGGCTTCGCTGGGCTCTGGGGCCATCGCTGACCCTAGGGCTGGGTCCACCGGGGCCAGATCCAGACCCAGATCCAGACCCAGATCCGGGGCAGCGGCGATTTGGCTGAGTTCATAGCAGCAGACGGCGACCGCTTGGGCGAGGTTGAGGGAGCGGTAGGCGCTGTGGCTGGGGATTTGCAGCAGGCGCTGGGCGTAGTGGAGTTCCTGGCCGCTGAGGCCCCGGTCTTCGCGGCCAAAGATCAGGGCGCTGGGGCAGGCTTGTTCAAGCTGGGAATGGCCAGGGTGCGAGGCCAGGGGCTGGAGCAGCCAGGGGAGGACTTGGCGGGGGGCTCCGAGGGGGTGGGGATGGCGTGGGTTTCGCCGGTGGTGGCGATCGCCCGCTGGACGCCGACCAGGGCTTCGGGGATGCTGCGGACGATGTGGGCGTTGTCGAGCAGGTCCTGGGCGTGGACGGCCATCAGTTGGGCATCGGGGTGGTGGCGATCGCAGCGCGGGTTGACCAAAACCAATTGACCCAGGCCGAAGTTTTTCATCACCCGAGCAATGGAGCCCAGGTTGAGCGGGCCTGCGGGTTCGACCAAGACGATGCGGATTTGGTTCAACACCTGGATTCCCTGGGGCATAGCCTTACAGCGCGTCACACAGGTTTCTAGGGAGCAGCAGTTTCGGAGGCAGGCTCGGCTGGCTCAGCGGCAACTGGATCAGCGGCAAACCATTGGCCATGGATGGCAGCGGTGAGGATGTGGGAGAGCAGGCCGATGGGGCCTGCGAACAGGCAGAGGGCGATGGAGTGGCGGGTCCACATGCGCTTCTCTTGGCCTTGCCAGTAGATCCAGTGGCCCACGAACAGATCCATCACCAGGAAGTGGGTCCAGCCGGTGGCGGCAGCAGTTTCATCGCCAAAGAAGCGGGCGATGTCGCTGAGCGTCGGGCTGGCCAGGGCTTCGGCGGTTTCGGGGGTGAGGCTGCCGCTGAACAAATAGCAGTAGAGCAGGATCAGGGGCAGGTAGATCAAGGGAGAAGCGAGGATCTTGCGGGTCCAGCTCCAGTTGGGCAGGAGGACCATGAGGGCCCAGTAGGGGAGGACGTAGAGGTTGGAGAGGTCGAAGAGTTGGGAGATCGTCATGGTGATGGGGCCGGGGTCAAGTGATGGGGCCGGGGTTAAGCTTTTTTGCAGGTTTGGGGGCTTGGCTCGGTTTTTTTGGTGCTAGGCTCGGGGGGTTGGCCGGTTTGAGGTTGGGCGATGAATTGGCATGATTTGGGTCTGTTGGCGGGGTTTTTGGCTCCGGGGCTGCTGTTGTCGGTTTTGATTTTGTTTACGTTTTCCAAGGGCGGGTAGCATTCCCAGTACGGGTGGCACCAGGGCAGCTCGAATGTCTCGGCCTAGAACGTCCCGGCATTGGGCAGCAGGGTGATTTCTTCAACCACGGCGGCCTGGGGCATCAGGATGACATTGGCGATCGCCTGGGCGACCATTTCCGCCGTCATCATCTTGCTTTTATCAAAATCAGCATCCACCGTCTCCGTGTCCCAGATCGGCGTATTCACCGCACCGGGCGAAACGACACTGACCCGAATGCCATGCTGGCGCTCTTCCGCCGCAAAGGCCTTGGAGAGGGAGACCAGGGCCGCTTTGCTGACGCCGTAAGCTCCCCAGTCTGGGAAGGCGTTGTAGGCGGCGACGGAGGCGATGTTGACGATGGTGCCGCTGCCCGCCTTGCGCATGGTGGGCAGGACGGCGCGGGTGCATTCAAACACGCTGCCAAGGTTGATATCCATGACCTGCTGCCAGTCGGCCAGGGGCATGTCACTGAGGCGGCCCGTGTAGCCAATGCCCGCGTTGTTGACTAAAACATCAAGGCCATCGTCGCCGATCCAGGCTTTGAGGGTTTCTTGAAGGGTGGAGACTTGGCTGAGGTCAAGGGAGAGCAGGGTGGCGTTGCGGCCTCGGGTTTCGACTTCGGCGGCGACGCTGCCGAGCTTGGTGCGATCGCGTGCCACCAGCAGAATGTCATAGCCCACATCCGCCAGGGCCAGGGCGGTGGCGCGGCCAATGCCGCTGCTGGCTCCGGTGATGAGGGCGCGTTGGGAGGTGGTCATGGGAGATGGGTACCTAAAACAAAATTAGCCACAGCGCGAATCAACTTTCCAGGAACACGCCAATGTTGCGGAACTTTTGGTAGCGCTGGTCTCGGAGGGCCTGCACGGATAACTGGCTGAGTTCGTCCAGGTTGCTGAGTAGGGCGGCTTTGAGGGTTTCGGCGGTGGTGAGGGGATCGGTGTGGGCTCCGCCGATGGGCTCGGGCAAGATCTGGTCGAGGATGCCGAGGCGTTTGAGGTCGGGGGCGGTGATTTTGAGGGCCTGGGCGGCTTGGGCGGCTTGGCCTGCGTCTTTCCAGAGGATGGCGGCGCAGGCTTCGGGGCTGGCGACGGTGTAGACGGAATGCTCGAACATCATCAGGCGATCGCCCACGCCAATTCCCAAGGCTCCGCCGGAGCCGCCTTCGCCAATCACGGTGCAGATAATTGGCACTTCCAGGCGGAACATTTCCCGCAGGTTGTAGGCGATCGCTTCCCCCTGGCCCAGCTCTTCGCCCTTGACGCCGGGGTAGGCTCCGGGGGTGTCGATGAAGGTGAAAATCGGCATTCGGAAGCGATCGGCGTGGTCCATCAGGCGCATGGCCTTGCGGTAGCCGCCGGGGGAGGCCATGCCGAAGTTGCGGGCGACGTTGTCCTTGGTGTCGCGGCCTTTTTGGTGGCCGAGCATGACGATGCTGCGATCGCCGATGCGGGCAATGCCGCCGATCAGGGCGAGGTCATCGGAACCGCCGCGATCGCCATGGAGTTCGATCCACTCATCGCTGATGGTCTGGATGTAGTCCAGGGTGCTGGGGCGGCGGGGGTGGCGGGCGACTTGGATGCGCTGGGCGGGGGAGAGGCTGCTGAAGATTTCCTGGCGCAGTTGGGCGTAGCGGGCTTCGAGCTGCTGGAGCTGGTCGCTGACGTCCACATCGCTCTGTTCGGCCAGTTCTTCGATCTGGACAATGCGGGTTTTCAGCTCCATTAGGGGCTTTTCAAATTCCAGCAGCACGGGGGGTTTGCGTTGGGCAGTCGTCATCGCTGAGGTCTCCTGACTCAAGCCGGTTAGCCGCTTGGGGCTGCATTCCCCTGGGGTGACATTCCACTGGGGTGACATTCCGCTGGGGCTGCATTCTTGATGGGGCCAGTGCTGATCCTATCACCCGGCTTGCTTGACTGAGGCTGGGAAAGAGCGGGTCTGGAGAAGGGGCCTCATTCGCGGCTTTGGCTCACAGCTGGCTCATAGCTTGATCCTTTGCGGCTTTGAACTGCACCGTGATGCTCGCATCCTGGCTAGAGCCCTGGACCCAGTCCTGGGGCCAGGTGCCCTGGGGTGTTTGGGCCTTGGGCCTGATTCGGAAAGCGTAGGAGCCGTTGTGGGGGGCGATCGTGGCATAGCTAGACGCTGTCAGCTGCTGCCAGCCCATGGGGAAACTGGCCCAGTCGTAGAGCGTTAGATAGAAATCAAACTGATCGAGCAGGGCGGGCTCTAGCACCACGGTGAGCTGTTGACCTCGATTCAATCCACCATAGAAAAACCGCGTATCCGGGGCTCCCACGGGCAGATACTCGCCCTTGACCCAGGCTTCGGGCAGGTGGCGGCGGTATTTGAGCAGGATGTAGCTGTAGTAATGCAGGGCGAGGTAGAAGCCCTTGCGGGGATAGTGCTGGAGTTGCTGATAAAAGTCGTTGGTGTTGGGGGCGGCGATGAAGGGGGGGAGGGTGCGATCGCCATCCAAGCGCAGTCGGGGATAGGTGATGGTGTTGGCGCGATCGTAATAGCGCAGGCCCAAGGTGTAGCGCCCCGGCGGCACCGCCAATTTCACCCAGGGCTCGGCAGCGCTGGCCACCTGACGAAAGCGGTGGGAGTCGAGGCTCTGGACCGTCTTGAAGCTGGGAAATGCATAGACAACTGCCACCCAGGAGCGGGCCGATTGTTGAACGCTGTACAGGTCGAGTTCCAGGGATTGGGCAACCGAAAACGGCCCCAGGGTGCCAATCACGGCATGGGTGTTCCAGCGCGGCCCGGTGGTCATGATCACCGGCAGGGCAAAGGGCACATGGGCCAGGGTATCAGCTCCCAGCACGCGCCATTGCAGCTTCGCTTCGGTCTTGCGGCTGAGACTGAAGCGATAGAGGCGGCTAAACAGGATGCGCATGGTGCGATAGAACACCAGGGACAGGCCCGCGAGAGGAACCTCCCACAGCAGGGGGAGCCAAATGGGGGGGCGGAAATTCACTGCAATCTAGGATAATAGAGGGATTTCGAGCGATGTTTTATGTTTGCATTCAACCCATTCAAACGCTCTCCACCACAGCCTGATCCAATAGGGTTACCTTTCCACATCTAGCTTTTCCATCACGACTCGATGGAGATCAGCCTCCTGCTGTTGAAAAAACAACCAGGCAATTGGGAAAAAAGTCATATAGCGATTATAAACCTCAGTCCCGACCAGCGCCTGGGCTGCTTTCCGATTCTCAACCAGCCGATCATACCATGCTCTGATCGTGGGTTTATAGTCGTGAATTGAGTCATGGGTAATTCTAAATCCAGCACTTTTCGCAGCTTCCAGATGCTTGCAATGCATCACCAACAGAGAACCAGGAAAAAATAATTGTAGACAGACGCTAGAAGCGGGATAGGGCTCATGCCCAAAGGAAAAAAACTGATGAACGGCCAGGCCTCCCGGCACAAGCGCATCATATATTTTTTGATAGAGCGCTGCTAACTCTGCTGGCTTGACATGTTCTATCGCGCCAATCGAAAAGATGCGATCGTAAGCGTCAGGCTCAAAGGGATCAGTGATGAAGTTCGTGAGGGCAACATCCAGGCCCAATGTTTGTTGATCGTAGGCTAGCTGTTCTTTGGACAGCGTAAACCCCGTCAATGCCCCTTGATGCCCCACATCTTGAAGATATTTGAGCATGGCTCCCCAGCCGCAGCCTAGATCCAAGATATTCTCATTCCCGTTTAGCTTCAAGAGCGATCGGATATGTTCTGCTTTGTGGGTTTGGGCTTCTTCTAAAGTGTCTTGATTGCTGAGAAATTCTGCGCAGGTATAAAACCTGTACTTTGTATCTAAGAACAAAGCGTAGAACTCATTTGACACATCATAATGAGCTTCAATGCCGCTGGCATGGTCTCGGTTTAGCATCGCGTCCAGCGAGATCTTGCGCTTGGATTCTGGGGGGTAGGCCCGTGCTAGGGACTCTAGCCAAGCTGGCCGTTGCCCATTCCAAAACTCCCAGTTTCCCGATGGGTCTAAAGGCAGGGGGGACTGAATTCTGAAGTTCGCGATCGCATACAACGGCCCAAACTCGACAAGCTCTGAAGCAAACTGTGAATATCGCTGTAGACTGGCTGAACGCATAGCTTTCTTCCTGGCTAAGTCCCCTCTGAACTCAGCGAGGACGTGATTCGGGGCAGACAAGCGGGAGCACGCATCAAATCAAACCAAATCCTCAGCCCAGCAATACTCATATTTCTATGCGTATGGGAAGGGCCTTAGTTCCAGCATTATAGAGACAGCAATTGGCAACGATCGCCTCGTAACAACCCTCGGCAGAAAGTTTGAATCTCTTCAATTTCAGTGATGTAGCCACTCACCTAACTGGGGATGGCCTGGTTTTCCGCTGAATCGAGGGAATTATTGAGTGAATTTAAGAAGAGAGGATGGCTTCAGCGATCGCCGAAGGCGCATCAATCGGTAGATTGTGGCCCCCCGACACCACCAGACGCTTGGCATGGGCCAGGGCCTGCTGCTGGGCTTGGAGATCGTCCTGGCGGTTGAACTGGCTGCGATCGCCATAAATCAACGTAATCGGATTGCGAATGCGCCGCAGCAGGCCCAGATAACGGGATTGGTTAATGCCATTGAAACCGATGCCCGCCCGCGTGCGCAGCAGCGGAGCCCAGCGCCAGCGATAGCCGCCCTCACAGGGTTCCGTGATGCGCTTGGCCAATAGCATCGCCAGGCTCTTGGATAGGGCCGGGGTAGCCAGGCGCAGCCGCTCCGCAGCAGTTTCCACATCGGCAAAGACGGGGTGCTTGGGCGGCTTGGAGAGGTAGTCCAGGTGCGCCGTCAACTGCTGGGCCGCTTCATCGTCGCTGACTTCGGTGGGCAGAATAGTTTCCACCATGATCAGCTTGAGGATGCGGTGGGGGCGCAGGCTGGCAAACAGGGCTCCGACGACGGAACCGAGGGAATGGCCCACCAGGGTGAAGGGCTTATCGGCGATCTGTTCGACGATGCCATCTAGGTCCGCCAAAAAGTCCATCAAGTTGTAGGAGCTACCTTGGTCTACGTGGGTGGAATGGCCGTGACCGCGCAGGTCAGGGGCAACGATGCGGTAGCCCTGGGCCGCGAGGCGGGCCGCGACTTCGATCCAGGAGGCTCCCTGTTCGAGGATGCCGTGGAGGCAGAGGACCAGCGGCCCATCGGCAGGCCCCCAGGTACAGAGGCAGATGGTGGAGCCGCCGACGGAGAGGAATTTTTCGGTCATGGTGGCGGCAAAGGCTTCGATCTGGCTGTCGCTGGAGCTGTTACTAGGGACATTGCTGGGGCTGTTGCTAGGGGTATCGCTCGCTTCAGTTTGGGCTGTGGCCGCTTGAGCGGCCGCTTCCTGGGGCAGTTCGTAGGCCAACTGCTGGGCGAGGCGCTGGCTGGCGGGCTGGAGCAGGCGGGGGAGTTTGATCTTGCGCCAGGCATCGGCCAGGCTGGCATCGATCGCGCTGCGATCGCCAAAATTCGGGTCGCCCAGGGACATGGACTGTTGGTGAACGCCATCGGTCATGCGATCGCCCTGGTAGGGCTCCAGCATCGCCGCTGCAAAGGGCACCTCCAGGAAGGCACAGATCTCCCGCAGAATTCGCTCCGGCTGCTGGACCAGTTCCTCATAGCGAACGCGGTGGCAGCGGCTGGGGTCTAGCTGGGCAAAGAAACGCTGGATATTGTCATTGCTGGTTTGCCAGATCTGCTCCGCCAAGTCCAGGGCATCGCCCTGGCCATCGCCCACCAGCTTGTCCATGCGCAGACGGCAGAAGGATTCCAGCGTGGCGTAGGGGTGGCGCAGGAGGTGAATGTATTTGGCACCGTCAATGCAGCGTTCGGCGCGGGCCAGGTTGGCCAGGTCGCTGGCGTAGCTGGGGGATTTGTCGATGAGGCAGCGATCGCCCGCCAGGGCTTCTAGCGCTGCATAGACCGCTTCAATCGGCAGGTTCTGGGCTTCCCAGTCTGCCACCATGGCCCGGCTGGCGGCGGCATCGATGCCTTTGAGCGCCATCAAGGCCCGCTGGAGACCTTCGCCCAGGTGGGAGAGACCGAGCTGCTGTTGGCGATCGCCCAGGGTTTCAAAGGGCAGTAAATGCAACTCCGGCGGCGAAAACAGGGCGGGATTGCCTGCCAACATCACCCGCAGCAGCGTGGAGCCGGAGCGAGGGCCGGAGAGAATGAAGGCCATGGGACCGGCTTTTTGTTCAATCCGGCGCGGAGCTTTGATTGCTTCAGCAACAGAACTGGCACCAGCAACAGCGTTTGCGCCAGCAACGGCCTTCCCCACCGAGGGAGAGCTAATCCGGGATGCAGGAGCCGCTGGAACACTGGCTCGGCTAAATGGATTGGGCTGATGGAGCTGATTAGGCTGCTGGAGCTGACCGGACTGAGACTCTGTGCCAGAGAGACCATTGCTCTGCTCAAACTCCTTGGCGAGATAGGCGGCCAATGCCCCTAGGCGGGGGCGCTCGTAAAACTCACGGGGGTAGATCATCAAACCCAGATCCTGCCTGAGCCGAGTGATCGCTTCCATCACCATCAGGGAGTCCATGCCCAGGTCGATCAGGCTGGAAGCGGGGGTGAGGGTGGCGGGATCGGCTTGGAGAATGTGGGCGATCGCCCCAGCCAGATAGCCCTGCAACAGGGCGGGCCGGCTGGCCGCCGGGGCTTCGCAGAGCTGGGTTTGCATGGCGACGGCCTCGGGGGCAGCGCCAGGGAGGTGGGCCTGATCCTCGGAGGGGGCGATCGCGCTGAAGTAACGCGACTTGCCCAACTGGGGGAACTGCCGCAGCAGGAAGGGCCAGTCCGCCTGGAAGAGGCCGATTTGGGCTGCTTCTGGCGCTGGCGCTGTTTCTGGCGCTGTTTCTGGCGCTGTTTCTGGAACAGTTTCCCCCTGGAGTAGCTGGGGCAACTGTCCCAGATAGACCTCCGCCGCCAGGGGCGTTAGAGCTTTGCCCAAGAGGCTGTTCAGACCAGCCTTGAGCTGGGCCTGATGGGCCATGCCCGCCCCCGCCCAAGGCCCCCAATTAAAGCTGAGGGCGGGTTTGCCCTGGGCTTGGCGGAACTGGGCCAGGCTGTCGAGGAAGGCATTGGCAGCGGCATAGTTGCCCTGGCCCGGTGAACCCAGCAGGGAGGCGACCGACGAGAACAGCCAGAAGAAATCCAGCGAATCGGGCTGGGTGGCCTGGTGCAGGTTCCAACCGCCCTGGAGCTTGGGAGCCAGCACGGGCTGCCAATCTGCCCAGCTCTGGCCCTGGAGAAAGCCATCCTTGAGGCTGCCTGCACAGTGGGCAATGCCGCCCAGGGGGTGGGGGCTGTGGCGCAGTGCTTCGCAGAGCATTGTCACAGCAACCGAATCGGTCACATCCAGGGCTTCGACCTGGCAGGTCACGCCCTGGTGGGTGAGGTGATCCAGTTGTGCTTGCTGCTGGGGAGTGGGCGATCGCCGACTCACCAAAACGAGCTGCCTGGCCCCCTGATCGGCCAACCACTGGGCCAGGCTGAGGCCCAGCGCCCCGAGCCCGCCGGTAATTAAGTAGCTGGCCTGGGGTTTGATCGTCAGCCTCGGGTTCGGGTTGCGATCGGGCTGGGGATTGGGCTGGGGATTGGGCTGGGAACTCAGCTTAAAACTAAGTTTGGGAGAGAGCTGACGCGGCAGCTCCGTCGGAGTTGCAGGCGCGACTGGCAACAGCCGGGCACCATAGCAGCGCTGCCCCCGCAGGGCAATTTCACTTTCCTGGGCGGACTGCCCAAGCCTGCGGACAAGCTGGTCCAACTCCCCTGCCTGGGGAGCCGGGCTGAGGTCGATGCAGCCTCCCCAACATTCAGGATGCTCCAGGGCGATCACCTTGCCCAGACCCAGGAGCGGGCTTTGGGCCAGATTTGGCTGGGTGGCGCTGTTGATGCGCTGGGCAGCCTGGGTCAGCAGCCACAGGGGCGTGGGGCTCTGTTCGACCAGGGCCTGGACTAGGGCCAGCGCCGCACCACAGCCTTGGGCTTGGCTCGCCATCAGCGTTGTCGCCGTCAACCCAG
>JAAUQQ010000109.1 GCA_012032745.1 Synechococcales cyanobacterium RM1_1_8 | reverse complement strand
AACTAATAAGTCTAGTCAGCTAGATTTATGTTCTTTCCCGTGGTAAAACCTCTCAAAACCATTGAAGCTCGGATTAGAGAGCTGTTGCAGCAGGATCGGTATCGCTGGCAAGAGCTCGCCCAGCTTGCCTTGGAAGTCCGTCAACATCAACTCTACCTTGAAAAAGGGCTGCCTTCGTTTACAGCTTGGGTGCGAGCGATCGCCGAAGCAGCGGGCCGACAACCTTCTTTGTTTTGGCGCTATCTCAAGGCTGCTACCTACTACCTGCGCCAGGTGGACAGTGATGACCTCAATCGCATCGGCGAAATTGAAGCCGCGCCGGAAGCGTTGGACCGTTTGGAGAAAATCGAACGCCAGGCCCCCCGTCCTGTATTTGAGGCCATGCGGGAAAAAGTGCTGGCGGGGGAAGCAACCGTGGCAGAATGCCGGTCTGTGGAGAAGCAATATCGCCCTAGCGATCCGCTGAGCAACCGAGGCAGACCCCCCTTAGGCAATGAGGGCACATACAACCACTTTGGCCAATGGCGCAAACGAGAAAGCCACAGCCCTGGGTTGGAAGCGAGTTTGAGCCGTGAGCGGGCGATCGCAGCGCTCAGGTCTTCGATCGAGACCCATGCCATTCACTGGACACAAAGTCTAGCTGAAAAAAATATTCCGCCCCGGAATTACCGCACCCATAGCAATATTGTTCTGCCCTTGGCAGAGACAACCCATCAACTTGAACAGCTCACCATTGCTCGGTGGGACTTGAAACAGCCCAAAGTTGTATTTGGAACTGCTGTCAAAAGCTGCCTGGCTGATTTTGAGGCAAGTTCTGCCTGGGAGCCCTATCTCAAAATTTGCCACTATTTTTGCTTTGCCATTCCCAAGCAAGATCAGGCTTTGTTACATGCCATCTTGGATACGGTTCCCAGCCATGTTGGCGTTCTGGCCGTAGATTTGGATGCAACCTTAATTCACCAGGGTCAAATCGCATTCCCCGTGAATGTCTTGCGCCAGCCGCGCCACACAGAGCCAGAACAGCTAGGACAGCTCTATGAAGCGTTGTACGAAGACTTACTGGCCTGGAATATCAAAAGCGCAAGACAGGCCCACTGAGCGAGACTTTGAATCTTACGACAGTCTGGAATGAGTCTATGACTGAGTCCAGAGTTAAGACCAAAACGAGACAAAAAGATGGGAATGTAGGATCAGGCAAACTCTTAATCTGCCCCAACACTTACACATTGGCTGCTTGAGATTGAGCTGCCACGGGCTGAGCTGCCACAGACTGGCCTGCTTTACCTTGTTTCAAACTGAGACGCAACAAAGTTAAATATAGACTCACGGAGAGGCTCATTTGATACTGTTACTACTCTCTAGACTGCTTGTTGCTCAGATTGCAAACCATTGAGCATTGCCGAAGCTGCGGGCGAGGTCTCCTATAATTGAAGTGAATCGCGCGATCGCGAGCGATTCTGGCTCCTAAGCCAACCTGCTGATTCCTTTCTCTTCTATCTCAAGGCCGGTCCATCCCATGAGTAACGAAACGCTCAAAGAATTGCTGACCAAACTCCATGAAACCCTGGAGAATGAAACGGTAGAGGGTGACAAATTGGCAGCTTTAAAGAAGCTAGATTCAGATATTCAAGCGTTAATGACCAGCGATTCAGATATCGCCAAAGCCAAAGGGATCTTGGCCCAAGCCAAGCTCGTGGAAGCAAAATTTGAGATGGACCATCCCGCAACGGCAACGTTCTTCGGTCAATTGATCAATACCCTGGCAGGCATGGGAGTCTAAGGGCATATTTGATTAGCTATTCTCGGCAATCTCCGATAGCTCCATCCAGCGCTCCGTACCCAGTTCAATTTCCTGGCTCAGAGCTGCGAGTTCCAGGGTCATTTTTTCCAACTCACCTAGCCCCAGCGGTGCATTTTGATAAAGCGATTTTTCCAGGGCTTCCTTCTTGCCCTCCAGCTTTGGCAGCTTTTTTTCTAGGGCTCCCAACTCTTTTTTCTCGTTGAATGATAGCTTCCTCGGTTGAGTGGAATACTGAGGCTTTACGGTGGGCTTGGTTGCTTCGATCTCAGCCTTTTTGGCAGCAGTAGAAGTTACCGCTGCTTCCTTTTCTTCCTCTTTTTTATAATCTAAATACACCGAATAGTTACCGGGGTATTTGCGAATATTTCCCCCTGATTCTAGAGAGAGAATAGTGGTGACGGTGCGATCTAGAAAGTAGCGATCATGGGAGACGGTGATGACGGTGCCATTAAATTCTTCCAGATACTCCTCCAGCACAGACAGTGTCTGTACATCTAAATCATTGGTAGGCTCGTCCAAAATCAACACATTGGGAGCCTGCATCAGCACCCGCAGCAGGAACAGTCGCCGCCGCTCGCCGCCGGAAAGCTTGGAGACGGGCGAATACTGGGCATTAGGCTCAAACAAGAACCGCTCTAGCATTTGGGAAGCGGTGATGATGCTGCCATCCGTTGTTTGGACGAGTTCAGCCGCATCTTTGATGTAGTCAATCACGCGCTGTGCTTCATCGCTGGCGCTGAGCATGTCGTTGGAATGCTGATCAAAGTAGCCAATGTGGATGGTGCTGCCAATTTCAACATTGCCGCTGTCGGGCTCCAGGCGTCCGGTGATGATGTCCATCAGCGTGGATTTACCCGCACCGTTGCCACCAATGATGCCGATGCGATCGCTGGGTCCGAATTCATAGGAAAAATCTTGGATTAAGGTGCGATCGCCATAGCCCTTACTCACCCCTGCCAGCTCAATGACTTTCTTGCCAATGCGGCGGCCTACGGTGGAAATTTCAACTTTACCCAGCTTTTCTTTAAATTCCTGCTCCTTCATTTCATCGATGCGCTGGATGCGGGCATTCTGTTTGGTGCTACGCGCCTTTGGCCCCTGGGCCAGCCAGGCCAGCTCTCGGCGTAGCCGACCTTTATGTTTTTGTTTGCTGCTGGCAATGGAATCCTCTTGATCAGCTTTCTTTTCCAAATAGTAGGAATAGTTGCCATCAAAGTTAGAGAGATCGCCTCGATCTAGTTCGATGATGCGATTGGTCACTTGATCCAGGAAATAGCGATCGTGGGTGATCAGCAAAATTGCGCCGCTATAGCGATTCAAATAGTTCTGTAGCCATTCCACGGACAGCGCATCTAAATGGTTGGTGGGCTCATCCATCAATAGCATTTCCGGCTCCGACAGCAGGGCCGTAGCCAGGGCAATGCGTTTGCGGTAACCGCCGGAGAGGGAGCCAATGCGGGCCTCAAAGTCTTCAATGCCCAGCTTGGTCAAGACGATCTTGGCCTTGGTTTCCAGATCCCAAGCTCCGATCGCATCCATGCGTTCAGTCAAGGTCGAAAGCCGGTTCATCAAACTATCCAGATCTCCCTCGCCCAGCTCCAGCCGGTGGGAAACATCTTCATATTCCCGTACCAGGGTCATCTGTTCGCCACTATCGGCGAAGACTTGCTCTAGCACGGTTTTATCTTCATCCAGGTCTGGTTCCTGGGGCAGATAGACAATGCGAGCGCTGGCATTGACCAGGCGATCGCCCCGGTCCAGGGGCTCCAGTCCGGCAATAATTTTCAGCAGTGTTGATTTTCCCGAGCCATTGGTGCCGATCAGCCCCACTTTATCGTTGGGCTCTAGGCTAAAGCTGGCATCCTTGAGGATCGGCTTAATGCCAAAGTCTTTCTGGACCGATTGCAGGGTAAAAATACTCATGGACGACCCATCGCTGGGGAAAGCAAGATGCTACCTAGCTTAACCTGAGTTCGGCAGCCTCGGGTTTGGCCCTGGGCAGTGGGCCATGGACCAGCTCAATCCCATACGTCATCCGCATTTACACTTAGTTATCTGTATATCTAAGGGGGGTCTGACCCCTCATCTCATTTTTAGAGGGACTGAGTAAGATAGGTCCAAGTAACCCCGACATCAGGGCGAGCCTGGTTTTAACCCCTCCAGGTTCCCAGCATTGAAGGATATCGATATGTGGCAGTCCACCTAGGTGCATGGGATGGACGCCACATTTTTTTTGCTTCGCAAGCGAACTGTCCGTTCTGCCAGTTTGCTTGCTGGTTTTTACCAATCTGCTCATAAATTCGTCGTCCAGCCAATCAACCGTTAGGATAAGCTCGGCGAGAGCAACCTGTTGGGCATCTCAGCCCAGGAAATCGGGTTCAGCAGATCGATTCAGCATTGGCTCAGGCAGCGTGGTTCCAGTGATGTCAATTGTGTCGTTATTTCAAGCGGGGGGAATTGTCATGGTGCCCCTCCTGGCTATGTCGATAATGGCGATCGCCCTAATTATCGAGCGCAGTTTGTTTTGGGCCAATCTGCTTCAGCGCCAGCCGGCCCTTGTTAATAAAGCACTAAAGCTCTACCGTGAAGCCCCTGATGAAGCGAGTCAATATCTTCGGCAAAATCCTGATTTGCCCATGGCCCGCATTTTCCTGGCAGCGCTGGAGCTAGAGCGTCCCAGCCCAGAAGAGTTTCGTCTCGCCCTGGAAAGTGCAGGCCAAGCAGAGTTGCCCTGCTGCGCCAGTTCAATACAGTCTTTGATACCGTCATTACCACAGCTCCCCTGTTTGGGCTGCTGGGCACGGTGTTGGGGCTGATTCGCTCCTTTGCTTCGCTGCAACTGGGCAGCGGTGATGTGGGTCAAAATGCTGCTGTGACCGGCGGTATCAGTGCGGCTCTGGTGTCCACGGCAGCGGGTTTGGTCGTGGCCATTACCGTCATGTACTGCGCTAATACTTTTCGGGGCTTGTATCGACGGCAGCGATCGCGCATGGAAGAATATGGCAGCCAGCTAGAATTGCTCCATCGGTATTGCTACCAAACTTCCGGTTCCAGCCCCTTGATTCCAGGCCAGCGGAAAAACTAACCCCTCCTTTTCCCATGCAGCTACGCGACGATGAACCCGATCTGCCCGCTCGTATTGATATCGTGCCGATGATCGATGTCATTTTTGCAATTCTGGCCTTTTTCATTTTGTCTAGTCTGTCCTTGACCCGCTCCCAAGGGTTGCCAGTGAATCTGCCCCAAGCCCAGACGAGTCAGCTCCAACAGCAAAATCTGCGCGTTCTGATTACCTTGCGTTCCAATGGAGAATTATTCGTCAATCGTGAACCGGCATCGCTGGCTGACCTGATCGACCAAGTGCAGCAGCTCAAGGGCGATCAGCCAGAAATTGTCGTGGTGGTCAATGCCGATACAGCGGTCTCCCATGGCCAGGTGGTGGCGGTGATGGATCGCCTGCGCCAGGTGGAAGGGGCGAGGTTGGCGATCGCCACCAAGGGGCCTGGAGAGACTTAATCACCTCGTTGTTGAAGAACAGCAGGGACGAACCGCCGTTCTTTCGGCTCCTCCAATTCCCCAGGACTGAGCAGAGTGTTGAGCCTAACTTTCCTATCATCCCATTATGCTGGCCGGTTCAATCCCATCCCCTAAACTGAGATACTTAATTTCTTAGAAGTCCCTAACCTCTAGCCGTATATCTACGGTTGCAGACCAGAGGTAGATTGGTGGATTAAGGTGAAGTCGACTGGGTGATTACTTATTTGTGCATCAGTTAAGACGGTAGACGGATGGGCTAATTTGCCGAAGTATTCTGAAACACCTGCATTTTTATATACCGCGTGATATTTTTGTGGATGTGAGCTTCTACCTGTCAGTTTCTCGCCCAGTTATGCACTTCTCTACCTTAATGTCTGCTTAAATGACTGTTGAATAAGCATGAGCAGGTGAGGGCCGATTCCGATGCTTTCGGTTCGGTTTTGAGTCAGAAATTTAAATTTTGAATGGTTTGAGATGGGCGATCGCAGTCCCACAACTGTAGGTTGGTCGCAGTGCAGTAAAACCCAACAGGCAAAAGCTCAAACGTGGGCGATGTTGGGTTCCGCGTTGCTTCACCCAACCTACTGCTACTGGTCGCTTTGAGGAAACATCGGAAATCTAGGAATAATAATGGCTACAACTCTTACTCCAGGCGATATTGCCATCATTGGTATTAATGCAGACAATCCAGATAATTTCAGTTTTGTCGTATTAACAGCGATTGATGCTGGAACTCAAATTGTTTTCACAGACAACGGTGTTTTCAGCGATGGTTCTTTTAGAGCTGGTGAAAATACTATCACTTACACAGCTCCTTCGGATCTCGCTTTTGGAACAGTTGTCTCGCTTTTAGGCAACAGTGCTAACTTTGACTCGACTAATTTCGGTCTGTCAAATGATGGTGATCAGGTGATTGCTTACCAAGGAACTGCGGAAGCTCCGACTTTTATTTACGCCGCCCAGACAAATAGCTCTGAATTTCAGTCCACTGCGACAAACTCTAACACCTCTGCTTTACCCCCTGGCTTGACTCTTGGTCTAACCGCAGTCGCAGTGGGTGCTGGTCCTGGTCTTGGGGATGAGTTTGATAACTCGACTTACAATGAATTGCTAACGGATGGTACGAAGGCTGAGCTTTTAGCTGCAATCAGTAATGCAAGCAATTGGATTGGTAATAATGCAGGTCCAATCCCCCTTGCGGATGGACCCTTTGAATGTTTCCTCAAGGGCACGCAGATTCTGACTGAATGTGGAGAGTTTTGTATCGAGAACCTGAAAATTGGAGACGCTATTAGGACAGCGGAAGGTAACCTAGAAAAAGTTAAGTGGATTGGTTACCAAACCTTTATACAGGGCAACGCTGCTCACCCCTTCCGCACCTTCCCCATCCAAATCAAAGCCGGAGCCTTGGGCAACAACCTGCCCCAGCGCGACCTCTTCGTCTCCCCCGACCACGCCATCCTCGTCGATGGCCTGCTGATCAACGCCGGAGCCCTCGAAAACGGCGTCTCCATTATCGCCACCCAACCCCAAGAGAGCTTCACCTACTACCACATCGAGCTAGAGCAACATAGCCTACTCATCGCCGAAGGCACCTACGCCGAAAGCTACCTGCCCCAAAACCAAGGTCGCGACACCTTCGACAACGGCGACGAATACGAAACCCTCTACCCCAACCACAACATCCTCTCTCTGCTGCCCATGAGCTTCCCCCGCGTCAGCAGCAAGCGCCAACTGCCCCGCAGTGTCGCCAAGCGCCTGATGGCTGTGGCCGAAACCCTAACTGGCATAAAGGTTGCGGCCCCTGTGTAGCGATCGCCCCCCGCCAAAACTGTTCGGCTAATTTGACTCCCCCAGAAGCGCGATCGCAATTAGGCGCGATCGCGCTTTTTGGACTAACGCCAAGCCCCCTCCAAGATCGCCCAGCCACCCACCCCACCGAACTCCCAACACTGCATTTCGAAGCGGTCACTTTGGGTTGAGTTCGCTAAGATCCAGATGAGCGCCCCCCTACAATGCTATCTATCCCACCATGCTATCCACTCGAAACCCATGCAATGCCCAAACTACGGGGGTAAACCTGGGAGCCCTGGGTTACATGGGCTTAGGCTTGAAAGGTTTGGCCGGACTGGTGGCCCTGGCCGGGCTGATGGGCTGTGGGGCGATCGACCGCTCTAAGCCAGGGGTGAGTTTGGCGGTGCCTGGCTCCAGTGTCAGCAACAGCGCCCAGTCGAGCGATCTAACGGATGAGCAAAGAGGTGAGGAAACGATCGCCCAGGCTGCCGAGACCTCCACGGATGCCGCGATCGCTCCAGTCACCGTCGCTCCAGTCACCGTCACCCCAGTCACCGTCGCGACAGGCCTAGAACACCCCTGGGGCATGGCCTGGCTACCCGATGGATCCCTCTTGATTACCGAGCGTCCAGGCCGAGTGCAATGGCTGAAGCCAGGCCCCCAGAACGGCCAAGGAAATCCTCCAGCAACCCTCAAAACCATTCCCGGTGTGCCCCCGCTGCTGGCCGCTGGCCAGGGCGGCTTAATGGACATCGCCCTCCACCCCAACTTTGAACAGAAACCCTGGGTCTATTTCACCTACTCCGATGGCAGCACTGAGGCCAATCGCACCAAGGTGGCTCGGGCAAAGTTCGATGGCGAAAAGCTGACCGATTGGCAAGAGATTTTTGCCAATGCCGATGCCAAGCGCGGCACCCAACATTTTGGAGCCAGGCTGGCCTGGTTGCTCGATGACACCCTGCTCGTGAGCCTGGGGGATGGTGGCAACCCGCCCGTCAGCTTTGATGGCGACCTGATCCGCAAGCAGGCCCAAAACCTGGGCACCCACTTCGGCAAAGTGCTGCGCCTCAATGCTGATGGCTCCGTGCCCACCGACAACCCCTTTGTGGGCCAAGCTGGGGCTAAACCCGAAATCTGGAGCTACGGCCACCGCAATATCCAGGGCCTAGCAGTTGATAGTGCAACGGGCACCGTCTGGGCGACGGAACATGGCTCCCAGGGCGGGGATGAATTCAATCGGCTCAGTCCTGGCAGCAACTACGGCTGGCCGGAAGTCAGCTTCAGCAAAGAATATGGCTCTGGCCAGGCCATTTCTCCCCAGACATCCAAGCCCGGTCTCGTTGATCCACTGCTGGAATGGACGCCCGCTCTTGCGCCCTCTGGCCTCACGGTTTATCGGGATGGCCAGATTCCCAGTTGGCAGGGCAACCTGTTTGCTGGGGGGTTGAGGGCACAGCAAGTGCGGCGCATTACCGTGGATGGTTCTGGCAGGGCTGCGGATGTGGAAACGTTTGCGTTTGACCAGCGGGTGCGCGATGTCAGGCAGGGGCCCGATGGCCTGCTGTATGTGCTGACGGATGATGCCAATGGCAAGCTGATCCGTCTGGAGCCTAAGTTGGGGAGCCCCTAGACATACACAGTGCCATAGCCGCGCCAGACGCCCACCAACAGCCCATCCACATCAAAATCTTCACCCTTGATGTAAATCGGCTCATAGTTGGAATTCGCAGGCTTGAGCACAATGGCATCGCCCTCGCGGTGGAAATACTTGAGCGTGGTTTGCCCCTCATAGCGCGCTGCAATGATCGTGCCTTCCTTCAGGCGGGAGGGATCCTTGACCTTGCGCATGATCACAATGTCACCTGTGTCGATGTGGGCTTCGATCATGCTGTCGCCATTGACCCGCAGGGCATAGCATTCAGGATCATAAAACACATCGCTGAGGTCGAGGCGCTCGAAGGTGTCGGGGAAAACATCCACCATGTTGCCCGCAGCAATGGAGCCCTGGAGGGGAATGCCCCGCTCGGTCAAAATGCGAATCGTGCGGGCCTGGCCTTCATCCCAGTCAATGTAGCCCTTCTTTTGCAGATGCTTGAGGCGGCTCTGGACCGGGGCAGGCGATCGCAGGTCCATGGCCCGCATCATCTGCCGAATGGATGGGGCATGTTGATGCTCCCCGATATACTCCACCAGCCAGTCAAAAAGTTCCTGCTGAGGATCCGTTAGCTTTTCCATGGTTTATTCTTGGGTGTATATTGCTCCCCAGAACATTTGTATCCGACAAAGGCAAGCTTGTCCATACCTTTGTACTAGTTATTTAGCTATCTTCGTCCAACCTCTTCGTCCAATCTAGGGAGTTTAGGCTAAACCCAGCAGGCTGACCAGCAATGCTTTTTGGGCATGGAGGCGGTTTTCAGCTTGGTCCCAGACCCGCGATTGGGGGCCTTCGAGCAAGGCTTCGGTGACTTCTTCTTCTCGGTGGGCGGGCAGGCAATGGAGGACGATCGCCGCTGGATCGGCCAAGGCCATCAGACTGTCATTGATTTGGTAGGGAGTGAAACGGGGCAGGCGATCGCCCGCTTCCTCCTCCTGGCCCATGCTGGCCCAGACATCGGTGTAGAGGGCATGGGCTCCGCTGGCAGCGGCTTGGGGGTCCGTGGTCAGGGTGATTTCGCTGCCCTGGCTGAGGGCCTGGGCCTGGGCGACGACCTCGGGCAGGGGCTGGAAGCCTTCGGGGGCGGCAATGCGGATGTTGACGCCGGTCAGGGCACAGCCCAGCAGGAGGGAATGGGCCATGTTGTTGCCATCCCCGCAGTAGCAGAGGGTGAGGCCCTGGAGCTGACCAAAGTTTTCTTGCAGGGTTTGCAAATCTGCCAGCACCTGGCAGGGGTGGTAGAGGTCGGTGAGGGCGTTGATCACCGGGACACTGGCATATCTGGCGTAGGTTTCTAGGTCTGCTTGTGCGAAGGTGCGCACGGCGATCGCGTCCAAATACCGACTCAAAACCCGCGCCGTGTCCTGCACGGGCTCGCCACGCCCCACCTGGCTGATATTGGCATTTAGATCCAGCACCTGGCCCCCCATCTGGAACATGGCCGTGGAGAAACTGACGCGGGTGCGGGTGGAAGCCTTAGAAAACACCAGGCCGAGGGTTTTGTCAGTCCTGGGCTTGAGTTTGCCAGCCTTGAGGTCGCCCGCCAGCCTCAACAGGTCCGCCAGTTCCGAGCGGCTCAGATCCGCCAAGCTGAGTAGGTTGCGTCCAGTCAGTGCGCCCATGCTGTCCCCATCCCCCTTGAAAGAGTCCCGTAAGCGTTGTACTCGCCGCGACAAAAGCGGACCTGAGCAATTTGAGAAGCTATCATCCTACGCTGAAATTGCAATCCTGCAACGGTGGGCCTGGAGACTTAGAAGCCTTTGGGGGAGATGTTCTAGGGATCTAGGGGGCCTTCCTGGTCCCCTAATCCAAATCGAGGTCGAGCCCCTCCGCCTTGAGATCGCGGGACATCAGCGCTTTGACCGCCTGCTGGGGGGTCAGGTCTCCCTGGAGGACGCAGTACACCAAGCGGGAAATAGGGGTGGCGATCTGTTCGCGCTTGGCCAACTTGCGCAGGGCATAGGCGGTATTGACGCCTTCGGCGGTGCTTTGGAGTTCCTCGGTGATTTGCGCGAGGCTTTTGCCCTGGGCGAGGCCGTAGCCGATGCGGTAGTTGCGGCTGAGGGGGCTGCTACAGGTGGCCATCAGGTCGCCCAGGCCCGCCAGGCCAAAGAATGTCTCGGTTTGGCCGCCCAGGTGGGTGCCGACGCGAATGATTTCGATTAGGGCGCGGGTTATTAGGCCGGATTTGGCGTTGGTGCCCAGTTCTAGGCCATCGCAGATGCCCACGGCGATCGCAATTACATTCTTCAGCGTCCCCCCCAGCTCCGTCCCCACTGGGTCATCATTGGTATAGACCCGAAAGCGATCGGAGGCAAAGGCTTCTTGAACCTGCTCTGCGGCCTCGGCATTGAGGCTGGCACAAACGCAGGCGGCGGGCAGACCTTTTTCGATTTCGACGGAGAGGTTGGGGCCGGAGATGACAACGAGGGGATGGTCGGGATAGGCTTCACGCCAGATTTGGGAGGGGGTGTTGAGGGTCTCGAAGTCGAGGCCCTTGCTGGCGCTGGCGAGGGTGGTTTTGGCAGGCAGCTTCAGGGCTTTGAGTTTGGCGATGGTTTCGCGGATGCCCTTCATGGAGACGGCGCTGACGAGGATGTCGGCATCGGCGATCGCCTCCGCCAGGCTCAGCGCTCCCCGCCGGGACCAGACCTTGACGGTGTGGCCGTTGTCCCGCACGAGGTTGGCCAGGGCGGTGCCCCAGACCCCAGCTCCGAGGACGGTGACGGCCATGGGGCGATCGGGGGAGGAGCTTTTGCCGGGGTTGGATTGGGCGGCGGCTTCGGCGGCGATCGCCTTAGACACCGCCGCCGCTGCCTGCTCCAGGCGTTGCTCTTGGTTTGAGCTTGGGGCTTGGGATTTGCTAGCGGAATTGGCCATGGGGAAGCTCCTGGGTGTAGGCGTAGCTTAGCGAAGGAGGCGGGCGATCTCCAAATTGGGGGCTGTAACGGGCTTGCTTCTAGTACTGACTCAAAGCTACACACATACAATGAAAGCAATGCTTTGACATGACTTAGGTCACAGCCATGCTTTCTTCCAGCGATCTGAGAATTCTCCCTGAATGCCAGTCAACCAGGATTCCCCTGCCCCAAGCCTCACAGCAACGCCACCAAAATCCTCAAAATATCCTCCAAATCCGTCGGCAATCGATAGAGATTTAAATCCTGAGTAATCCGCTTCTGAGCCCGATCTAGCTGACCAAACTGCCAAATATTCCCCGTCGAAACAACCCCATACAACACCTCAGATCCATCCGCCAGCAAGACAAACGCTATGGTCCAAACAGCAGGCAATCCAGGAAAAGCCATGACCACTGGCACTCGCCTCACAACGGTCACCCAACCCATGACCCTCGCGGAATTCCTCGAATACGACGACGGCACCGACAGCCGCCACGAACTCGTCAATGGGGAACTCATCGCCATGCCACCCGAAAGCCGCCTCAACATCAGCATCGCCATCTTCTTACTAAAATGCTTTCTGCAACAGGGCATCCCCGATGCTCAGCTCGCGATCAAGACTCAGATTGCCGTAAGCGGTTCCAAAGCCACCGCCCGTGAGCCAGACCTCATGGTTTTATCAGAAGAGACGGTCCTGGCTTTGGATGGAGCCAAGCAATCGTTTGTCACCCACGACATGCCGCCCCCGCTGCTGGTCATCGAAGTCGTCAGTCCCCAACAAGAGAACCGCGACTACCGCCACAAGCGCACCGAATACGCCGGACGGCAAATTCCTGAATATTGGATCATCGACCCCACCGCCCAGAAAATAACGGTTCTGACCTGGGTTGATGGCCTCTATGAAGAGCAGGTTTTCGCAGGGGAGCAAGTTGTGACCTCGATGCAATTCCCCGCCTTCAAACTTACCGCCGCCACAGTCTTGAGCGCAGGGCGCTAGAACCGATACGCGGCAAGAGCCTTCGATGGGGCAGACGCTATGATCCAAACAGCAGGCAATCCAGGAAAAGCCATGACCGTTGCCACTAAACCCATGACCCTCGCGGAATTCCTCGAATACGACGACGGCACCGACAGCCGCCACGAACTCGTCAACGGTAACCTAATCCCCATGCCCACCGAGAGTGAGCTCAACAACCGCATCGCCTCCCTGCTCTTTGCCCAATTCCTTCAACTCGGGCTTCCCTTCTATCGCCTCAGAATCGGCGCACAACTTGCGGTTAGCGGAGCCAGAGCCAGCGCTCGCCAGCCAGATTTCATGGTTTTGTCCGAAGACACTGCCACCGCTTTAGAGAATGCAAAGCACTGTCTGATTACGTTTGACATGCTGCCGCCCCAGCTCGTCATCGAAGTCGTCAGCCCCCAACAAGAAAACCGCGACTACCGCCACAAGCGCACCGAATACGCCGGACGGCAAATTCCTGAATATTGGATTATTGACCCATAGCCCAGAAATCACGGTT
>JAAUQQ010000108.1 GCA_012032745.1 Synechococcales cyanobacterium RM1_1_8 | reverse complement strand
CCCCGTGGCTGCATTTGACATCGTCGGCGATGATTTCGAGCTGGGGCTTGGTGTCGATGCGGGCTTTATTCGACAGCAGCAGGTTGCGGTTGAGCTGGGCGGCGCTGGTTTGCTGAGCCGCCTTGGGTACGCCGACGCGACCGCTGAAGACGGAACGGCCTTTGTCCGTGGCGATCGCTTTGTACAGCTGATCACTACTGCAATGGGGATGGTTGTACTGGATATTACTGTGGGTGTCGGCCAACTGCTCACCCGCCACCAGGGCCAAGCCATACAGGTTCGTTTCCACCTGGGTTCCCTGGTGATGGGTTTCCACATTATGGCGAGACAGGGCAGCACCCATCTGAACCGCCACATTGGTGTAGCGACTATCCTGAGATTGAATTACAGAAGTTTTGCCAATGTGAAACATTCCCCTGGCTTCCCGTTGGATCAAACTGTGGTTGACCTGGGCATTGGCAGCCACAACAATCTCTGTCACGGCATTGCACAGACCGCCGCCATCCCCAATCGAGACGTAATCTTCAATCAGGCTGACTTGGCTACTGGCTTCTGCAACAACGATGCAGCGAGGCTGGGAAATGCTGTTATTGCCCGTGGAGACAAACAGTAAATGAAGCGGCGTCTCTACCACAGCCTGCTTGGCCACATGAACCACGGCCACATCAGCAAAGGTGGCGGTATTCAGCGTCGTAAAAACTTCTTCTGCGCCGGGCAACTGAGCCACATGGCTCGCGACAGTTGCCAAAGCATCTGAATTGCCGACCGTGACCTCGTCAGCAGCACTCAGGTCAGATAGCCCAGCGCTGTAAACACCATCCACGAAAACAATGCGGCTAGCTTTAGCTTCCGGCAGAGTAAAAGGCGCGATCGCTCCACCGCCACAGCAGCTTCGCCATCCGCTGCGACAAACTCCGCCGCCACCAGCTTCGACAAATCCGTAAACCGCCAAGCTTCATCCCGCGTCGAAGGAATCGCCAACTCCGACACCAGAGCTGCCGCCTGGGACTGAAGTGCAGCCAGAGCATCAACACCGCCTGTCTTAGAGGTCTCTAAAAGCTGCTGCAAACAAGCCGATCGCTGGGCCGCTGGAGACTGCTGTTCCACCCGGTCCGAATTAGACTGCATTTCTGGGGCTAGGCTGTCAGGGGCAAAATTCGCCGTTTCCATTACGCCACCCCCGCCACAAGCTGCTCATCGATCCAGTCGTAGCCCTTGTCTTCTAGCTCTAGGGCCAGCTCCTTACCCCCCGTCTTGATAATGCGACCGTCATACATCACATGGACAAAGCCCGGCTTGATGTAGTCCAGCAAGCGCTGATAGTGCGTGATCAGCACCATGGCGTTGTTTTCGTTCGCCACCTGATTTACCCCCTCAGATACCGTGCGCAGGGCATCAATATCTAAGCCCGAATCCGTCTCATCCAAAATGCCAAGGCTGGGCTCTAGCAGCGCCATCTGCAAGATTTCATTGCGCTTCTTCTCACCGCCGGAGAAGCCTTCGTTGACGCTGCGGTTCAAAAACGCCGCATCCATCTTGACCACGCCCAGCTTCTCTTCCACAATGTCATCGAAGTCAAAGGCATCGACCTCTTCTAGGCCCTGCTCTTTGCGACGAGCGTTGTAAGAGGCGCGCAGGAAGTCCAAGTTGCTAACGCCCGGAATTTCCAGGGGATATTGAAAGGCCAAAAATACGCCCTTGCGAGCCCGCTCTTCCGGCTCAAGGGCCAGCAAGTCCTCGCCCTGGAACAGCACCTCGCCACCGGTCACCTCATAGGCCGGATGCCCCGCCAACACCTTGGACAAGGTGCTTTTGCCGGAGCCATTGCGGCCCATGATGGCGTGGATTTCGCCCGCCTTCACTTCTAGGTCTACGCCCTTCAAAATGGGGGTGCCGTTAATCTCGGCGGTGAGCCCTTTTACGGACAAAATCGTTTCGCTGCTTCCCATCATCAACACTCAATTAAAGACTGAATTACAAAAGGTTTGGATCAAATAGGTCTGGATCGAACAGACTTGAAGCTGCTCGTCAGAGCATTACAAATCCATCAGACGTTTCAAGACGCTGTAGGCGTTGTAGATATCTCGCTCCCGTTTGTTGCGCAGGGCAAACAAGGTCGAGGTTCCATAGCGAGGAGATTCACCATGGACGAGTTTCACAAATAGAAACTCACCTCCCGTGGCAATGAGGCCAAAACTGGGACGATCGCGACGCAAGCTTCCAGAGGAATCTTGCTCCGGCTGGGCCAGCATGTAAGCCAGAAGCTGGGGCAGAGCTGCTTCAATCGAATAGTCCGCCCGCTTCGATTCCACGATCGCCAACCAGAGGCCATCCTTCAGCAGCAAAATGTCAATGCTGCCTCGGACAATGAAGTCCCCATCTTGACTGGAAATCTCGATGGACTCTTCAGTCTTGACCCTGAAGGGGGACAGGAAGCAGCCTGCCAAAAACAGAATAGGACTGACCACCGCAATCTGAATCGTTTTCTCCAGCAAGGGAGGGTAACGAATGAGATTGAAATAGCCCGCTTCAATTTTGTCGAGGGATTGCCGTTCAAGGTCCGTGGGCTGGGGTAGGTTGTCCCACCATTCTGAAAAGAAGGCGCGATCGCTCACCTCCTGCAACGCAAAGAAATCTTTGAGCTGCTGTGGTTCAATCTCTCTTGCGCCAACAACTTGCACCATAGCCTTAACCCACAGCCCCTTCCAGCTTTAAGCTCAACAGCTTATCGGCTTCCACGGCAAACTCCATGGGCAACTGATTAAACACATCCTTACAGAAGCCGCTGATCATCATCGAGACCGCATCCTCCATGGAAATGCCCCGCTGCATCAGATAGAACAGTTGGTCCTCGCCAATCTTTGAGGTCGAAGCCTCATGCTCCACCTTGGCCCCAGGATTTTGCACCTGGATGTAAGGGAAGGTGTTGGCCGCCGCATTGTCGCCAATCAACATAGAGTCGCACTGGGAATAGTTGCGAGCGCCCTCGGCATTGGGACCAATCTTGACCAAGCCGCGATAGCTATTGGACGATCGCCCCGCCGAAATCCCCTTGGAGATAATCGTGCTGCGGGTATTTTTGCCCACATGGACCATCTTGGTGCCCGTATCCGCTTCCTGGCAGTTATTGGTCAGGGCCACGGAGTAAAACTCACCGACCGAGTTATCGCCCACCAGCACGCAGCCCGGATATTTCCAGGTAATGGCCGAGCCGGTCTCCACCTGGGTCCAAGAAATCTTCGAGTTCTTGCCCTTACAGAGGCCGCGCTTGGTGACAAAGTTGTAGATCCCCCCCACGCCGTTCTCATCCCCGGCATACCAGTTCTGCACGGTGGAATATTTGATATCGGCATTTTCCAGGGCCACCAGCTCAACAACCGCCGCATGGAGCTGGTTGGTGTCAAACATCGGCGCGGTGCAGCCCTCCAGGTAGCTCACCTGACTGTCATCCTCGGCGATGATCAGTGTCCGCTCAAACTGGCCCGTATCGGCACTGTTGATGCGGAAGTAGGTGGACAGCTCCATGGGGCATTTGACGCCTTTGGGGATGTATACAAAGGAGCCATCGCTAAACACCGCCGAGTTCAGCGCGGAGAAATAGTTGTCCCCCACGGGCACCACGGAGCCCAAATATTGCTTAACCAGCTCAGGGTATTCCTGGACGGCTTCGGAGATCGAGCAGAAGACCACGCCATGCTTGAGCAGGTCCGCCCGGAAGGTGGTGGCAATGGAGACGCTATCAAACACCGCATCCACGGCCACATTGGTCAGGCGCTTCTGCTCCGACAGGGGCAGGCCCAGCTTCTCGAAGGTCTCCAAGAGGGCCGGATCTACCTCATCCAGGCTCTGCTTCTTCGCCTGAGTCTTAGGTGCAGAGTAGTAAATGATGTCTTGGTAGTCGATCTCGGGATAGCCCAGGGCTGCCCAGTCCGGCTCCGCCATGGTCAGCCACTTGCGGTAAGCCTTGAGGCGGAAGTCCAGCATGAACTCTGGCTCTTCTTTCTTGGCAGAGATGAGCCGAACGACATCTTCACTCAGACCCTTGGGGATCGTGACGGTTTCGATGTTGGTGACGAAACCATACTTGTAAGGCTGATTGACGAGGGTTTGAACGGAAGCACTCATGGTGAATCGTCTGGGTGTGATAGCTGTGGGAGCGTGATCTCGGACGGGGTCGGAGAGGCGGTTTTAAACCCACCTGCCGACAGGATGCCGACATTATTGGGGGTTTATTGGGGGTTCGTTGTGGCGCGAATTTCTTCGGCGGTGATTTCTTGTTTGTCGCCCGCGAAGTCGTTGTCCTCGGTGAGGAACAACATGCAGTGGCACTCATGGCGCTCCCGCATGGGCACGCAGGGGCAGTTCCAGTAGGCGGCAGCGGCTTCGGCCACTTTGTCTTCGTAGTGGCGGCAGGGACAGAGGGGAGCGCCCAGCTCGTCCTTGTGCTTGGCCAAGCCTTCAATTACCACCGCCGTCACCCCAGGGTCCACACAAAAGTAGGTCCCACTGCGCTGGGCGTAGGTTTGGGAGAACTTGCGCATGGCTTCCAAGCTTTTTTCGGAAGCGTGCTGGGGGCTGGGGGGATTTGACATGGCGATGCAGCGGTGAAACCAACGGTTGGACTATAATTAATTAAACAACATTAATGTTGTCTAAGATATCCTAACGCTACTTTAGCAACACTGTTGTTGTCAAAGTCCCTTTCACATTTATTTAATGTTTTGGGGCGGTTCTGTTCCAGCGTTTAGCCCCAGCATTCAGCCCCAGTCTTTCGCATCCGTGTTTAGCCCCGCAGGAGCCTATGTCTACGACCCAAAGCTCAACCACCAAGGACGATATTCTCCAGCATCTGCTGAAGGAAGGGGAGGCAACGGCTTTGGCCCTGGCTGAGGCGCTGCGAGTGACGCCCCAAGCCGTGCGCCGCCACCTCAAGGATCTGACGGAGGAACAGTTGATTGTTCATGAGGCGGTGTCGGGGAAAATGGGCCGCCCCCAGCATGTCTATCGTCTGAGTCGGGAGGGCGATCGCGTTTCCCCGCCAACTACGATCAGTTCGCGGTCTCCCTGTTGCACACCCTTTCTGAGACGGTGCCCCCCGATCAGTTCCGCGACATTATCCAGAGCCAGTGGCAGAAGAAAATCTCTGAATATCAGGCCCAGTTGGGGGAGGGGTCGCTGCGATCGCGCCTGCAAAAGCTCGTTGCCCTGCGCTATTCCGAAGGCTTTATGTCGGAAGTCCATGGGGCTCCGGCGGAGGTCCAGCGGGAGGGGGGCCGGGAGAGCTTTGTGGTGGCGGAATACAATTGCGCGATCGCCCAGGTGGCCGAATCCTTCCCCACGGTCTGTGGCCATGAGCTGGAGCTATTTACTTCGCTGTTCCCGGACTGCACCGTGGAGCGCACCCACTGGATGATCAAGGGCAAGAACTACTGTGGCTATTTGATTCAAGCCAAGGTTTGATTGCAGCCAAGGTTTGATTGCAGCCAAGATTTGATTGCAGCCAAGATTTGATTGCAGCCAAGGTTTGATTTCAGCGATCGCTCGATGCCCGGTGCCCCCTCGACTGACCCATGCTCAACCCCAACGAATTACTGACCCCGGAAGAATCGGCCCAGGTGGATGGAGCCTTGATGACCGCCAAGGATCGCTTCTCCACCCGTGTGGCCATCTACGCCCTGCGCATTCTCAAGCAGGTGGCCGCCGAGGGGGGCCTGCCCATTGGCGCGGTGGCAGCGGACGATCTCCAGGGTTTTATTGCCCGAGATGCAGCGGCCCAGGCCAGGCTGGCGGCCCAGTCCATGGCCATGGATGACCGTTTTGTGCAGTTTTGGTCCAATATTATTTTTTCTGCTCAGAAGCCGTTGGGGGCGATCGCCGCCACCCACCAATGCAGCCTGGCCAGCATCACCACCGCCCAGATCATCGATTGGTTTGAGGCCCAGAGCAAGGCGTCCCTAGGAAGCTAGGCCGCTAGGGGAGTTCCAAGGAATAAAGCATCTCGATTGGATGGATGGGGAGATGGGGAGTTCATTCGTCAGTATTGTTGGACCGTAGGAGCGTTCCGCTGAACGCCCTGCCCAGCCCCCAGATCGACCTGGACTGGATGATTAAATCTGTGGAAGCCCCTAAAAGTCCTCGTCATTCTCAAAGTCATTGCTGAAGTCACTGCCCGGCAGCGACAGCCGCACGCTAGAGCCAAAGCCCGAGGAGCGAAACTGCTCTAGCTGCAATGGCGGCTCTAGGCTCGCAGGCACGGAAATGCGGATGGAAAAGGGGGTCTTCCCCGGCGGCACCTCTGGAATCATGCCCAGGCGGGTGCGGTTCTCCATGACCGAATTGTGGGAATTGTCATAGACCCGGCCAAAGACATCGGCATCGTAGACCACCTTGCTGGTGGGGTTGGTGGCAATGCCTGAGATCAAGTAGCAATCGGCGGGGCGGCCACTGCCATCGCTGGTGACGCTGCCCTCGGCCATCTCCGCCGGGCAGGGATTGGCCTCCACCTTCGTCAGGGCAATCTTGGTCATGGCTGCTGCTGGCGCGGCGAAGACAGTCCAGGTAAACACCATCAGCGCCAGTGTGGCCGCCAGTTGACCTAACCCCTTCCGACTCCAGCGAACGATTCGTCCCAGTTCAACCATGACGTTCCTCTCTTGTCCAGCAGGTCAATTTCATTATCCACGATGCCCAGGCGATTCTAAGGTGAGGTTGTTTGGGGGTGACGCCGTTTGGGGGTGACGCCGTTTGGGGGTAACGCTGTTTGAGGGTGGTTGGATGTCCAACATTCTCAGCATTCTCAGGTCCAAACCCAAGCCCCAGGATAAGGCTAGGGCTTGGACAGCTCAGCCTGATCGGCGAGGCGCTGGGAGGTGTAGCCCGTGCCCCGCACCGTGATAATCAGCTCAGGGTTGCGCGGGTCTGGCTCTAGCTTGGAGCGCAGCCGCGCCACATAGACATCCACCACCCGCAAATCAGCGGCGCGGCGCGGCGGATAGCCCCACAGCTCCTGCAAAATTTCGGCGCGGGGCACGACTTCGCCTGGATTGCGGAACAGCATTTCGAGCAGGCTAAATTCCGTGTAGGTCAGGGGGACTCGTTCCCCTTCTCGGAAGACCTGGCGGCGATTGGTATCGATTTCCACTCGGCCCACGGCGATCACGCCCTGTTTGCTGGGGGCGGTGAGGGAATTCATCGCCATGCGCCGCAGGATACAGATGATGCGGGCCTCCAGCTCTTTGGGGGAGAAGGGTTTGGCCAGATAGTCGTCGGCTCCCTGGTCGAGACCTGCGATGCGGTCGGCGATCGTGCCCAGGGCCGACAGCATGATGATCGGCACGTTGGAGGTTTTGCGCAGGGCATGGCAGACGCCGTAGCCATCGAGCTTGGGCAGCATGACGTCCAGGACGACGAGGTCGGGCTGTTCGGAGGCGTAGAGCTCTAGGGCTTCTTCGCCATCTGATGCGGCCACGACTTCGTAGCCAGCCATGGAGAGGCGCATGGTTAAGATGCGGCGCACGGCAGCCTCATCATCCACGACCAAAATTTTATGCTTCTTGGCGTTTTCTTCTTTCTTATAACTGGCCATTGAAGAAACCAAGTTTATTGTTGTGTTTTATTAGTTTACTAATTGTAACAAATCATCTCGATCCTGGGCATTGGTCTGATACAGCCAGAAGATTGGGAGCCTCGTCGGGGCCAGCTAGTGGGCCAGTCGGTGAGCCAGCTAGCGCACCAGCTAGCGGGCATTCCAAGCTTCGGCGGCATCGGCGATCGCTTGCTCAACGCTCTTCTCCTTCAACATGGCAGCCTGCAAGTTGCTATAGATCGCCGTTTGCAGCTTGTCCAAGTCCTGCATCGCAGGCACCAACACCTGAGCTTCATTCATCTGGCTGGCGCTGACGGCGCGGGCCTGCTCCACCGCCGAGGCTTGGTCGCCCAGGGCTGCAATCTCAGCCTGGTAGCTTTCCAGGGCCTCGACCGTGGAGGGCAGCACATTGGCGGCCTTGGCAAAGGCAAGCTGGTTTTCAGAATTGGTGACGAACAGGGCAAACTTGAGGGCGGCTTCGGGATTGTCGGAGCCTTTGGGTACCACCAGGTTCATCACCGCGACATTCTTTTTGCCGGTGCTGCCGGTGATTTGGCTGCTGGCCGTGGAGGCCTGGGCGACGGTGGGGGCATTGGTGGCGATCGCACTCAAAAACTCCGGCCCCGAAGACAGCACCGCCGTCTCCCCGGCCTGATACAGCTCAATTCCCCGCTGGTGGCCCTGGGTCAAGCTCTCCCGAGGCAGCAGCCCTTTCTGGTAGAGATCGACCCAATATTGAAAGGCCTGCTTGCCCTCGGGGCTATTAAACGCCGCCTTGCCCTCCCCATCCACCAGGGTCACCCCCATCTGCACCATGGATTCCAGCAGCTCCGCAGAATCATTGGCCACGGCGGTGGTAAAAAAGGCGTATTTCCCAGTCTTGTCTTTGATCGTCTGGGCAGCGGCGGCCAGCTCCCCATAGGTCTTGGGCAGGCTGGTGATGCCCGCTTGCTCCAGCAAATCCTGGTTGTAGATCGACACCCGCGTGGTCAGATACCAGGGCAGGCCAAAGCTGACCTCTCCCAGGCTGCTGGCCTGCCAAATATTGGGCAAATATTCCTGGCGCACCGCTTCCGGCACCTGCTCATTTAAGTTAAGCCAGGCATCCCGGCTGGCCAGTTGGGAGGCAAAGTCTGGGTTGAGGTTGACTACATCGGGGGCCTGGCCCGCCGTGACCGCCGCCAGAATCTTGCTTTCCATGGCGGTCCAGGGCACATCCACCCATTTGACTTTGATCTCGGGGTTTTGGGCTTCAAACTCAGCAATCAGGGCATTGAAGTAATCCGTGAACTTGGGCTGGAGCTGCATGGTCCAAAACTCGACCTCACCGGCTGCGGAGCTGGAGGCCTGGGGGCCACCGCAGCTGGCCAGGCCCGTGCTGAGCAAGCTTCCCGCCACCATGGCTTGAAAAAACCGCTGTCCGAACCGGCGTCGCCCGAATCGTCGATTCCACCGTTGAGATGAAGCCATGGCAGGGAACCCCCAAGCATCTGTTCTGTGTAAGGTCAGCAATCTAGGGTAAACCATTTGCTGCGATCCCATTCCCCCGAGGGGCTTTCCAGATATCCTCATTTCTCCCCAGGGCTCTGAGCATTCCTCTCCGGGCCTGGGCATTCTAGATACAACATCAGCATCAAGACCATCGTGCCGGATGGAATCCCAGGCCCTGCACCCCAGAGCCTAGCCATCCCGCGCCGGGGGTCAACTCAAGGACATCATCAAACCCATGCGGGATGCCTCAGTCGGGCCTCAGCCCCTAGAGCAGAAGCCAGCCTGGGGCAGCCAATTGGTCGGGCTTAGCCTCGATCAATCCCTCGCGCCGCCCCCAGGGGGAGGCCAGGTTTGCGTTCAAGGTAAGGAACAAGCGGCCAGCCAAGGCCAGAAACCAGATTCAGCCAGCGCTTCCCTTGGCGAGCTGCCGACCTTTTGGCTAGACCCAGAGCGGCGGCGGCGGGAGCTGGCGCTGCTGGGGGATTCTGTGGCGGAGCTGTTGCGCGATCGCGACTACAGTTTCATCCTCGGCAGCGCCCCCCAGGACTATGCCCTGCCCGCCTTGCCAGCGGCCTGGGCATTGGCCCAAAGCGCCATCCATCGGCTGCTACGCGCCTGTGATGTGCTCAATCAGGATGGCCTTTCCCTCTATTTGCCCCAGGAGACGGCGGCCCAGGAGACGGCTGCCCACAGGACAGCAGCCCAGGGCGACAGCTTTGCTTGCCACCGCCATGTCACGGGCCAGCAGCTCTCCCAGTTGCTCAGCCAGCATTTACCGCCCCAGCCGATGAACCTGGCGGCAGCCTTGGAGCAGGCCCTGGAGGATCACTATGCCCGCAAGCGCCTGGGCCAAGTCCAGGCCAATGGGGCAATTATTTTGGTGCTGTTCGATGGGGAGCCGACAGAGCAGCGGCGGTTGATCAAAAGCTTGGTTCGGGCCACCTACCACATTGATCAAGCGGAAGAGCTGGGCATTGGCCTGCTGCAAATTGGTGAGAATTCCATTGCGGAGGGATTCTTCAGTCTGCTGGAGCAGGATCTGAAGCTGGCCCTGGCCCGGCGCAGTATTGTCAAGTTTCGTAAGGTCAATAGTTTGGACCTGGATGGGCTGGCGGATTTTTTGCGGACGGTAATTTACCCTTGAGGGGCGGTTTGGGTGGGGCGATCGCCAATTGGACAATCCAAGTTGACAAGCCAATTGGACACAGGCCTCTAACGGCTGAGGTCCAGCAAGCCCGGTGGCGGTGTGATTTCAATGCGCCGGGCTTCTAGGTCCACCACCGGTACGATCGCATGGACAAAGGGCACCAGCAGGCGCGGCGACTTAGCTGGCCGGGCTGCTTTTTTGCGCTCCCTGGCGGCTTTGCGGCGGCCTTTGCGCCGGGTGAAGGTCGCGGCGGCGGCATCATTTCCAGGCCCAGCAGGTTGGCCGTCTGGGCTGGCAGCATCTGGGCCTGCTTCTGGAATAGCTTCGGGCGGTGCTTCAGGCAGTTCTTCAGGCAGTTCTTCAGGCAGCGGGCGAATCAGCTCCACCTCCAGCAAGTCGTTGCCGACGCTGAGCAGATCGACCACATGGCCGATCAATTCGCCGGTTTCCTGCAGGAAAACCGCCAGGCCCACCAGGTCCATGACGTGGAACTCGCCATCTTCTAGGGTGGGGCGATCGCGTTGGGACACCAACAGTTCCGCATCCCGCAGGGCTTCGGCTTGGTCGCGGTAATCGATCCCCTGGAACTTGACGACATAGAGATTTTTCGAGGGAGGATAGCGCCCCCGCTGGAGCTGCACCGGCTCGGGCTGGGTTTGACCACTGCGGCGGAGCCAGCGATCTCCCGGCACCAAAAACCGCTCCGGAAAGTCCGATTCCGGATAGACCCGCACCTCCCCCGCCATGCCCTGGGCAGCCACAATCCGCCCCACAGTGATCCAAGCTTCAGGCGCTTCTGCCCCCTCGGTCATCCCGGCCTCGGCCCCGAGCGGGGCCGGAGCAATCGGTTCATTCGCCATCTTGCAATATTCGCTCCCAATCTGGACTCTCAATCTTTACACCCCAGCAGACTCCTAGGGCACCAACATCGAGCCAATGCCGCTATCGGTCAAAATCTCCAGCAGCAGCGCATGGGGCGTGCGGCCATCAATGATGTGGGCGGCCTTAACCCCCTGGGCGAGGGAGCGGATGCAGCATTGCACCTTGGGAATCATGCCCCCGGAAACAATGCCATCTTTGATCAAATGCCGGGCTTCCTGGATGCTGGCGCGGGAAATCAGCGTGGTCGGATCGTGGTAATCCCGCAAAATGCCCGGCGTATCCGTCAGCAAAATTAGCTTCTCGGCTTGGAGCGCCGCTGCAATTTCCCCCGCCACAGTATCGGCATTGATGTTGTAGGCTTGGCCGGTTTCATCCACCGCCACACTGGAGACGACCGGGATGTAATGGTTAGACGCCAACAGGTCGAGAATGCGGGGATCGAGCAGATTGACATCTCCCACAAAGCCAATGTCTTCATTGCCCGATGGGGTCGCGGTGATCAAATTGCCATCTTTGCCGCAGAGACCGACAGCGGAACCACCCGCCTGGTTGATCAGGTTGACGATTTCCTTATTGACGCGCCCCACCAGGACCATTTCGACGATCTCCATGGTGGCGGCATCGGTAACGCGCAGGCCATCTTTGAACTGGGGCTCAATGCCAACTTTCCCCAACCAGGTATTGATTTCCGGCCCGCCGCCATGGACGACAATGGGCCGCAGACCGACGCAGGACAGGTAGACAATATCGCGGATCACCTGATCTTTGAGGCTACCTTCTTTCATGGCTGCGCCGCCGTACTTGATCACGACGGTCCGGCCCGTAAATTGCTGGATGTAGGGCAGGGATTCGCTCAGGACGCGGACGCGGGCGGCAGAGTCAAGGTTCACGGGGGGGCTGGAGAATACGTGGATAGTAAAGGAGCGTAGCGCGATCGCCCTCCAAACCCAACCCCCTCGCCCCATACACTCGCCCCCTTCACGCGACTCCTCACCCCACCGTAGACATCAGCGCCAGTTCAACCCCATGCTCCTGGGGTTGATGGAGAGTCGCTTCGATATTGGGGCCAAAAAATTTAGTGATGCGCCCATGCTTCTTTTCCCAGCCCTCAAAGGCAATCTTGGGAGAGTCGAAACAAAGCACCAAAACATAGTGACCCGCCTGTTCCTGTTCACGAATGGCGGTGAGCACTGGCCGCTCTTCATCGGTGGGGCTGAGGCCCAGGTATTCCAAGGCGCTGTCCAGGTGGGCTTCCTGGCCATAGCGGTAGCGGGTCACATCCTTGCGCACCTGGTTTTGGGTCTCGGTGGCGAACTGATCTCGCAGCCTCAGAATCGCTTCGGAGGGGGGTGGGAGATTGGGCACCGGCTCGATTTCTGCGGATTTGAGCGCCAGGCCGCCAATCAAAATCGGGATGCCGTAGAAGAAGCCCACGAGGTTTAGCGTGGGGCGATCTAGGGCGTAGGCGATGAAGCCCATGACGGTAAGAGAGAGGCCCAGGGTCAGGACAACAGCCCCCAAGGGAATTTTGCGCATAGCGTTTGGCGATCGCCCAAGTTACGTTCGCTTTACATAATGACACATTGTTTGGGCGACACCGCTCGGGCGACACCTTCGTTCGGCTAAACGGTCATAATGTCCTTCTCTTTCTCCGCGAGGATCGTCTCCATGCGCTTGACATACTGATCCGTCAGCTTCTGGATGGAATCCTGGAGGTCACGGGATTCATCCTCGGATAGCTCCCCGGCCTTCTCCCGTTTTTTAGCGGCATCAATGGCATCGCGACGGACGTTGCGGACCGCGACTTTGCCCTCTTCCGCATACTTCGAGGCGATCTTGACCAGATCCTTGCGGCGGTCATTGGTCAGGGGCGGCACATTCAGCCGAATCGTGCTGCCATCATTGCTGGGGTTGATGCCCACATCGGACATCATGATCGCCTTTTCGATGTCTTTGAGGCTGCCTCGGTCGAAGGGTTGAATGGTGATCGTCGAAGCATCGGGGGTGTTGATCGTGGCCAGAGACTTCAGGGATGTGGCTGCCCCGTAGTAATCCACCATAATCCGGTCCAGGATGGAGGCATTCGCTCGCCCCGTGCGCAGGGTGTTGAAGGACCGCTGGGTGGCCTCCACG
>JAAUQQ010000107.1 GCA_012032745.1 Synechococcales cyanobacterium RM1_1_8 | reverse complement strand
CTGAGGGATCACCTCAATCGGGGTAAACCTTGACGTCAATCTAAGGATCAGAAATAACGCACCTACCCACGAGTGATAGGGGTTCGCGCAGGCCTTCCCCATTAGAGCTTGAGATGAGTAGGCGCATCCTCCACCTGGCGCAAGCGAGGTAAGCCAAAGCCAACGACACCCACCAACGTCATGGCCAATGCACTCGCACTGTAAAGGAACCCAATACCTGCCCCAGGACCACTTCCCCAGAGGCCTAACGTCCATTGAGAGAGCCATCCATTCCTCGCCATCGCAGGTTCAAAAATGTAATCTGCCAGGGGACCAGCCAACAAAGGAGCCGTGGCCCCTACAATCAAACCAATCATTTGATCCGCCGCCAAAACACGACCTTGTAAGCTAGGCGGTACTTGCGCATACCAAATGGCATTCGTTGAGCTGTAGTACAAAGGAATCGTCAACGTGGCTGCAAAATGCGCCAGCATCCAGATGATTGGAGATTGACTCATCCCCAAAATTAATTTGAAACTCCCAGTCCAAAGAAAGCCCGCCAACATGCCGTTGATGCGTCGCTTAAACCCACCTTGAATACTGAGGAGAATCGCGCCTAATACTCCACCAACCCCCGCAGCGGTGGTGACACTGCCCAGAATGGCAGCATCGCCGCCAGAGCGAGCCAAGATCATGGGGCTATAGAGGGCCTTACCAATATCGCTGGGGATTGCAAACAGCGAGAAGGCGACTACCATCGTGATCAGGCTGGGCGATCGCGCAATATAGCGAAAGCCAAAGCTCACATCTTGCCAAAAGGTTTGACTGCCCGTGGGTTCTGCATCGGGGGGCGGCTGAGGAATGGCGGAGGCGGCCAGGGTGATGAAAGCCATGGAGAAGGTGAGCAAGTCAATGGCAAAAATGCCCTCTAAGCCAATGCGAGGATAGAGTATCCCGGCCAAAATCGGTGAGAAAATAGCCCCGCTGTAGTTCACGCCCGCCACCATACTCTCGGCACGGGTGTAGTTCTCCTTGTCCACTAGTAGGGCAATGGAAGTGGAATAGGACAGGGTTTGCAGTTGCCCAAAGCAGCCATAAATGGCAACTGCGGTATATAAATGCCAAAGCTCAAGCGAATCAGCACGATAGAGCAGGGCAATGCCAACTGTACAAATGGCCGCTACCACATCCCCCATCAAGATCAGATGCTTACGGGGAAAGCGATCCACAATTATTCCTGCCACAGGCGTGACAAAAATACGGGGCAGCTGGGAAAAGAAACTGACCAAAGCAAGGGTCGTCGCCGATTCAGTAACATTCCAGACCCAAATCATCAAGGCGAAAACCGTCATATAGCTACCAATCGTAGAAACGAGTTGGCCAGACCAAATCCGAATGAAGGTTCCCATTAATTGTTCTGATTATTTCGTCCAGTTAAAAGCGCCAAGAAATGCTTCCTTTCACATCAAACGGAGCCCCTGGAATAACGCGCACATCGTTGCGAGCCCCTTGGAAGTAACGCTTGTTGAAAATGTTATTGAAGTTGAGCTGGGCGCGGAAGCGATCGCGTTCATAAAACAAAGCTGCATCCCATCGCGTATAACCAGGCAAATCGAAGCTGTTGTCTAAAACGCCTTCCCGCTCACCTTCATAGTTCATGCCTAAGCCAAGTCCTAGCCCGCGCAGTTCCCCTGCTTGCAGGGTATAAGTTGTCCACAAGCTGGCAGCATGGATTGGCACATTAGGCAAACGGTTACCCTCATCCACAACATCATCCTTTGTCACGGTTGCATCGGTATAGGCATAGGAACCAATGAGCTGCCAGCCTGGAGCCAATTCACCAACCAGATCTAGCTCAACCCCTTGGCTAACTTGCTCACCAATTTGAGTTTGAAAATTGCGAATAGAATTGGGATCGTTGGTCTTAAAATCGTTGCGGACTAAACGATAGTAGGACAACGTTGCTGAAAGTCGCTCATCAAACAATGAGGCCTTAGCCCCGACTTCAAACTGCTGTCCTCGCTCCGGGCCTAGGACACTGCCACCCAGCTCAGCTCCAGTGCTGGGATCGACTTGGCAGGAGCCATCGTCAGCGCGATCGCATTCTTGCCCCAAGGTCGGAATAAAGGACTTGCTATACCCGCCATAAAGCGACAGATTAGGCCATGGTTTATAAACCAATCCAATACGAGGGCTAAAGACTGAATCTTGACTCTCAAAATCCGTAGGGAAGCTTGGATTAGCGACGTCCTGAAAGTCTTGATCAACGATGTCAAGACGCCCTCCTAGGACCAAAATAAATTGATCCGAAAATGAAATCTGATCCTGAAGATAGAATCCCCAAGATTTAACCTCTGAGTCAGCATCTTGAAGAATAAATGGGGTTAGAGGACTATCCAGTGAAGGGAATAGCGAGTCTGGTCCATATTCGGGATCAAAAATGTCGATATTAGACCTAATGCTGCGAAATTCGATTAAATCTTCGGATTTCTCGACTGCACGCTCAAGACCAATCAATAGCTTGTGTTCAACGTCTCCCGTAAACAGTTGACCCAGAAGACTAGTATTAAAAGTGTAGTTATTAAATGAGCTGGGATTATCGGTGTAGACCCGTTGCAAGGTACGTCCATCATCCAAGAGTCTAGTGGGGGTGACACCAACCGAATTTGGACTGTTTTGGAAGGAAGCAAGCAACTCATTTTTAATCAGCCAGTTATTACCCAATTCGTGGGATAGCCGATAGCCAATGCGGATTTGGGTCGCCTCACCCTCTTCTAATGAAGGCTCGCCTAAGTTCTCATCAATATCGACTTTCCCAAAAGGACTGGAGATCACAGTTCCCACGGCAGGGAGTTCAGTAGATCCACCTTCGAAGCGTTCTTTGAGGTACTCCAGCTCAAGAATTAAGTTGGTGCGATCCGTTTCCAGCACCTTAATCACAGGCGAAAAGAAATAGGTCTCTGTCTCACTAAAATCTTGAAAACGCTCTTTGTTCTCATAGGAAGCGTTGAGGCGGTAGCTCAGCGCACCGTCATTAGTCAAAGGACCGGTAAAATCAATCGAAGGACGATAGCTACCATACTGATCAGCCGACAGTTCAAACTCATACTGTGGCTCATCCAAAGGCTCTTCAGTAACAATGCTGACGGTTCCGCCCAAGTCTCCAGCACCGAACAGGACAGAGGCCGGGCCTTTGAGGACTTCAATCCGTTCGATGTTGGTTGAGCCTGCATTGAAGCGAGTGGTCTGATCCCGCAGGCCATTACGCAAAATATTGTTGCTCTCAAAGCCCCGCAGAATAAGAGAAGTTGCACCTCGTTCTGCTGCAATATCACCCGTAGTCGCACCACTGACATTACGGAGAGACTCTCCCAACGTTGCAGCGCCCTGTTCTTCTAAAATGCGCTTCGGAATCACCTGAATGGATTGGGGCACATCCTCCAATGGAGTATCGGTTCGAGTGCCTGCGGTGGCAGTCGGCACTCGATACTGATCTGCATCATCATCGCCGGTGATGTTAATTCGCACGCCCTCGCTTGCGGGCAAGGGAGCAGATTCCGAGGACGGAGAGGGCGCAGGGGCTAGTTCTGGCTCTGCGGGTTGCTCCGCCAGAGCTGGCTCTGATGCTGATTGGGCAACGGGAACAGGTTCTAGGCTGAGGTTGAAGGTGAATTTACCTGTGCTGCGCTGAAGGCGACTGGTAATACTCTGGTTTGGTGCAATGATGATGATTTGAACGCGGCGATCGCCCACCTGCTTCACCTCCAACGCATCAACGCCTGCGGCAGGGTTGTCCTGTTGGAACGAGCTGGCCAAAACGGCACCATCCAATTCCAGAATGAGCCCCGTAGGCGTGCGCTGCTGGGAAACCTTCGCCCCCCGAACTTGCTCTGCCAACAACACAACTATCAGCCCCTCACCAGCAGGAGAGAGCTGCACCTCAGAAATTTCGGCCATCTCCGCCGGAGCAGCTTGGGTTATGACCGATTGCGCAAGGGTGAATTGAGCATCAACGACCATCCACAGACCTGCTAGTCCTGCAGAAAGGAAAAACTCAAGCGATCGCATAACTGACTCCTCACAACCTTTTGAGCACCAACACCTAAGTATTGCCAGTACAGCATGTATTATTCACCACCTCTAGAGTAAGTGGATGAACTGGGCTGCATAATTTTTCACCAGACAGTACTCTAATGCAAATGGGATTCTATTTCAATAACGATAGCTTCAATCCTAGGCGACTGTAGGTCGTCAAAGAAAGGAAAGGACTAGAATTCATCACCATGGCCCGCTATAGACCTACACCTGAGACCAACCAGAGCCATCAGGAGGCCCTAAGCCAAAAGCCCCTAGGAAACGCGGGGGCCAAGCCAGTCTTCTAGACTATTGAGAACTAGTCTTGTGTAGCAAGGGACTTGTTCTCACCACTACTATTTGCCGACTATCACCCCCGTTTATGCTCCCTTGTGTCTTGCCTCATCTGGAACTGCTATCAAAATCAGCCAAGCTAGTAGAACCGTTATTGCACTGAGGAGGAAGGGAGCGCTGGGGAGACAGTGGTATAAAGCCAACCCGCAATCAAGCTAGCGGGTAGGGCAGTGATTCCCAAGACGAGATAGAACGTCCCTATCTCGGCACCTCGATGGGAGGGATTAACGAGGTCTGCAACCCAAGATTTCTGAATGCCACGGGTGAGGGCTTGGTAGAGACCGTAGGCTGCAAATAGAATGACCAGATGCGAGGGGGATTGGGCGATCGCAAATCCACCATAGACCAACGCAAATACAATCCAGCCGCTGCCCAGGAGCCAGCGCCGACCCAGGAGATCGGACAATCGACCCAAGCGATAGGTCAGCAGTAGCTCAACCCCATTGAATAGCATATACAACAGAAAAAGCTGGCGGGGTCCAAAACCCAAATCCTGCGCCCGCATCAGCAAAAAAGCATCGGAAGAATTGGCCAGGCCAAACAGCCCCACCGCCCACAAAAAACGCCGATAGCCAGGCTGTAAACATTGGAAACGAAAGCGAGGTCGTTGCCGCTTTTCCGCTGGGGGTTTGGCTTCTCGGACCCGACTCAGCAACAGAACGCTGAGCACAGCGGGGACCATGGCCAGGGCAAACAGCGCCCGATACCGGCCCGGAAACCCGAGTAAAAAGAGAAAACCCAGGGCAGGTCCAGCCACTTCGCCCACGGCTTCCAAGGTGTGATGGAGGCCAAAGGCTTTTCCCCGTCCACCCTCCGGTGCTGCTTCAACAATCAAGGCGTCCCGAGGGGCCGCGCGCAGACCTTTGCCTAGACGATCCAAGAGCCTTGCGCCCAGAAACATACCCCAGCCCATTGATGCTGCCATACCTAACTTGGAGATCGCCCCCAAGCCATAGCCCGCGATCGCCATTGGCTTGCGTCGTCTGAGACGATCAGATAACCAACCGGAATACAGCTTGAGCAGGCTGGCACTGCTTTCTGCCAAGCCTTCGATCACCCCAACAATCCAAGGTGGCGCACCCAGCACCGCCATCAAAAACAACGGCGAGATCGGATAGACCATTCGATTGGCCAAATCCATCAATAGGCTCACGCCGCCCAGGAGTCGAACCGTCGTGGGGTCGCCCTGGTGAGACTGGACAGGAGGTGAAGAAGGTCGGCGCATGGAAAATTTGTTCACCCTGAGGGTTCATTGGAAAACGGTATTCAACTGATACACAGCGGCAGTTAAATAGTTTAGAACCGGCAGATCATGCACAAAAAAGTGGTCTCCAGACAATCGTTCCACCGAAAACGTCCCTTGGCTATGAACCTGCCAGGGCAACATCTCATCCAAGCTGACAATGGGATCCTGGTCTCCCCATAGCGCTGTTAGCGAACAGGCTAGCGGCGGCTGCACCTGGTAACAATAGGTCTCTAACAAAGCAAAGTCAGCTCGGAGCATGGGCAACATCAGCTCCATCAACTCGGCGTTTTCTAGGACGGCTGTTGGAGTGCCATTGTAACGGCGAAGTTCCGCGATCAATTCGGCCCTAGGCAAAGCGTGGAGCGGTTGAGCTGTCATGGCTAGCTGAGGCGCGCGAGCAGCTGATACCCAGAGATGCTGGGGTTCTCGCTGATCGTGGGATCGTAGCCACCGAGCAAGTTCAAAGGCAACTAGCGCACCGAGACTGTGACCCCAAAAGCCAAAGGGTTTGTCTAGCCATGGCGTGAACCGCGAGCCTAAACGCTGCACGAGAGTCGTGAGGTCAAACAAGGAAGCTTCCGACATCCGTCTGCCTCGACCGGGTAGCTCGATGGCGCAAACCTCTACCTGTGCCGGTAGCTTAAATGCCCAGTCTTGGTAGAGCCTAGCGGAACTTCCTGCATAGGGAAAACAAAAAAGCCGCCACCCCGCAGAGGGGCGCGGGTTGGGACAACTAACCCAGGAACAGGTCGTAACCATATGTAGCCGTTTTCGCTTGGGATAAGGTTGAGCCAATTGCTCCAGACGTTAGCAACTAAACAAACTCTCTAATGTCGTTCCTTTTCTACCGAAGCATGAGGGTCGATTAGAGCTTGGCGGCTTTCAGCAAAGCGATCCAGCGTCTCTACCGCATAGTTAGTCTCACATCGCAGGCTACCGCCTTCGTCACCGCCGAACTTTTGGCAGACTGCTCGATGTGCTTTGGTTAGGGATAGATAAGCATTCACGAATTCCTGATGCTGGGATTGGAGAGCAGGGGGGAGGTTTTCAAACATTGGACGCAGACGTTTCCAGATCTGCATCAAGGCAGCATGTTCCCAAGACATAAGGCCACTGAAGTTCGTTGCTTGTACCTGCGGCGGAGACATTGAGCGACGAACAATTCCCTCGTAGTCCTGGCGGCTAAAGCTACCCGCCAATTCCATTGCAGCTCCAGAGGCGAGCAGCAATTCAGTGGCTGTTCTCAGTTCGACTTGGGCTAGCTGGAGGTTGCTAATTTTCACTTGAGATTCAAATCGCTGTAGACAGACAATAAGCCCTTGAACATTGACAAAAAATGCCCAGTGAAATCCTCGCCAAATCATTTCAGCCTGAGTAAAAATCATGATTTTTCAACTTCTTTCTGGAGCCAAATAGATTGCGATTGTACCGCGATTATCACCCGAACGAATAACGTCAAAAATCTGAATTTTATCAAAGAAAAGACACATTTGAACACCCCTATAAATTGTCTGATCTGCTAAAAATGGCTTCAATCCCTGCAATCTATTCCTTAGAACCCCTGGGATTTTGAGTTAATCGAGAGGTTTGCAGTTACAACACAAAAGGTGCGATCAATTCCGTTAAAGTCTAAAGAGAAAACTCAACTTTGAGTTGACTCATCCAGGCGTCGATACGGTTCGCTGTTTTCTCAGGCTGATTATCTTCATCCAATGCTAAGCCAACAAATTTTCCATCCTTCACAGCCTTTGAAGATTCAAATCGTAGCCCTCCGTTGGCCAATGACCCACAGTTGTACCTCCCAAGCTAGCAATTTTTTCTTCCAAGATTCCCATAGCATCCTGAAAGTTGTCAGAATATCCAATTTGATCACCAGGACCAAAATAAGCGACTTTCTTGCCTGAGAAATCAATCTGGTCTAACTCTTCCTCATAAAATCCATCCCAATCACTCTGCATTTCTCCAATATTCCAAGTGGGGCAACCAATGATCAAGCAGTCATAGGCTGCGAAGTCATCTTTAGAGGCATTGGAAATATCATAAATCTCCACGATCGCATCTCCTCCTAAGCTAGCCTGGATTTGCTCAGCAAGGGTTTTAGTATTACCGGTTTGAGTCCCAAAAAACAATCCAACCTTAGCCATTACTAAATCCTAAAATTTTTCAGTTAATTCTGTTCAACAACGCAGCTCGGGAAATATTTTAGCGACTGAAGCATCTCGTAGAGTCCATATTCCCAAAAAAAGGGAACCTAGCATCATGGATTGCTAGTCTAGTGGTGTGAAGCTAAGTTCCCCTCAACATGACCTGGGCCTAGGGGAGCCGACCCAATCCAGGTCAATCCTAATTATTCCTGCTGTAGCGCGAGGAATAAATCATGAATCTTGGCCGCACTGAACGGTCAGCGGCGCACCATAGAACTCCACAGGATAGGTCAGGGTATTGACAGCGCAGAAGTAGGCGGCAACAAAACCAGCCAGGGAAATGCCGCCGAGGGAGTAGGACAAAATCGCCTCACCAGAAAAATCAAGTACCTTTCTGGCCCAACCCATGGGCGGCACCACAATATGCCAAACCCCTCCCAGGACCAGCAGAGCCCCAACGTAAATGTTTCCCCCGGCCAAGTCCTCTAAGTTATTCACCTGGGCAAAGTGGGTCTGATAGCCATAGATAGTAAGCGGATCCAGGGTTGGCTCGGTAACCAGTCTGACGGCTTGCAGATTGGAGTCATACAGCCCTGCTCCGGAAGTCGCCCACCAAGCAAACAGTAGGGCTCCTGCCCCTAGAAATAACAGGTGGTGACCCAGAATAAAGCCGAGCTTTTTGGGATCATCCCAAGAAAAATCAAATTTTGGGGCATGCCCTTGGGCCTGACTCAGATTTGCGGGGGCTTTGATTGTATGAAACAGAGCACCAGCCCCCAAGACCGCAGAGGAGATAAGATGAATGACGCCCACAATGAAGAAGGGGTAGGTATCAACAATAGCAGCGCCCTCACCTACGCCCATCCCCAAGCTGGCGAGATGGGGCAGGAGAATCAATCCCTGCTCTCCCAAGGGCAGCTCAGGCTGATACTGAGATAACTCGAAAAGTGTGAAGACACCAGCCCATAGGGTGGTCAGGGCAGCCTGGCCGACATGGGCCGCAATAAACAATCCGGACTTGTCGGCGAAGCGCGCATTGCCTGCCCACCAATTATATTTAACCGTTTCGCTCCCGTAGGCTTGCATTTATGCAAATCTCCAAATCCTAATGGGATCAATGAAAAAAAGCTTTCACTTGGGAGGCACAGCAGCTAAGTCAGGTTCTCTCCCAAATGAAAGCGGCGAGAGGATTGTTGACTCGGCAAACTCGATCTCGCAGAATTTACCACCGGAGTGAAGCTTCACCTATTAAGAATCAAACTCAACAAGCCAACGAAATAAAGCTTAGAACCATTCTCAACAAAAAGTAGTAAAGAATTGTTACAGGCTGTGGTCAATGATTCAGTTTGCTGACTCTACTGATTTTTTAAAGCCGCAAACTCCTCGCTTTACAAGGAATTTACGGTTCCACCTATTAGCGCTGCTGAGTCCAGAGTCATGGCTTGACGTGACACAGACCAGGATAATTCCGGGCTTATTACCAAGATTTCCTAAGACTACTATTGAGAATCAGAAGCTTCTAAACCGAAGGTATGCCCGGCCATGAGCTCACAATCCAGTTCAAAACGAGCCAAGGAGGCCCCTGATGCCCCAAGGTCGCCGAAACCTTAAATCTATACTCGCCGACCTAGTTTATAGGCTGTCCTCTTCAACTGCTCGTTCAAGGCCGTCGCAGGCAAGGCTGCTGAGCGTTCAGTCGATCATCCCGTTAGTCGCGCTGTTGATCGAGGAATCAGTGAATGGCGTAAATTTTGGCCCCCTTGAGTTCATCCAATTAGAAAGGGAAGAATCACAATTGACTTGAATCAACAATTCTCCTGAGCAACTGGGAATAACTGATGAATCCTTGTTTTTGTTGTTCAACCTGTTGAACATCTAAACAGGGAATTTTTAAGCAGATTTCAACAAATCGTTGACAGGTCACTAGCAGACCTCTAACGACACAGAACAAGGGTTGTTCTGTGTCAACATGGCAGATTTGGAAATAGTGATCATAGTCTTCGACCTCCCAGGCTTGGAGGGCTGTTTTCGTACTGTCTATGCTGGCAGGCCGACTATCAAGCGTCCCTAATTCTTTTAGGGCTTGCTCGATACAGCACAATGCTTCCTGAAGGGAGGGGTTCTCCAGTGCTTGAAGGAGCTGTTGCAGGGCCTGGTCAAGACAGAGTCTCTCGGCAGAGGGCAGAGACTGAGACAGGGGAAGTTCCCAAGGATTGACTAATTCTAGGGAAATTGACGATTCATTTTGAGAAATCTCCATCGGCTATTCCCAGTTTAAGCGTCGTAGCATCAAGTGTTGCTTTCAGTGGGATTTATCAGATGCTGTCTCAGCCATTTTTTGACGCAGACTAAGGGGGCGCATGTCAGTCCAGACCGCTTTGATATAGTCAAGGCAGTCTTGCTTTGTGCCAACTTTTTGATCAGCGCGCCAGCCCCAGGGAATGTCTTTATGCTCTGGCCAAATGGAGTAGCGTCCTTCGTCACTAATGACGACGCGGTAGAGGGATTCGGTGGTTTGAGAGTAAGTCATTTTGCAGCTCGTAATAGGGAGTAGAGTTCGAGTAGAGAATTAGGATTTAGCCATGATCTTAAAATACAAGGTTGAGGGCTCTTATGGAAAATTCAGGCTAGGTGGAAACGACTCATAGAGGTGATTTGGATTGAAGTGGGGTGAGGCTCGTTTGGAAGGCTTGAAATATGCGATCGATATCCTCGGAGGTATGGGCAGTGGACAGGAAGCCACCGCGATCGCCTCCCCGCAAATGAATGCCCTGGTTCAGCAGATGGTAAGAAATGAGGCTGAGGCTGGAGGGGGGAATCTGGCTCTGGGTGAGAGCGATGGCAAAGAAGGAACCGAACTGGGTGAACTGGATAGGGATGTCAGCGCTGGTGGTGAAGGCATTGAGGCGGTTGACCAGGTCGGTGGTGCGCTGGTTGAGAGTGTGTTGCAGCTCGGGACCTTGATCTTTGAGGTGCTGGAGGGTGGCTCGGGCGGCGGCCAAGGCCAAGGGGTGTTTGCAGTAGGTGCCCGCAAAGAAGGTGGTGGGGATTTGGGGGGCGGAGTTATCGCCGAACTGCCAGGGGCCACCGTCGATAGCATCCATGAACCGGGAACTTCCGGCAATGATGGAGAGAGGCAGACCGCCGCCTGCGATTTTGCTGTAGGTGGCCAGGTCGGCATGGAGGCCAAAGTGGGCCTGGGCACCGCCGGGGTGAACCCTAAAGCCGGTGACCATTTCGTCAAAAATCAGGGCAATGCCGGCGGCCTGGGTGAGGTCGCGCAGGGCATGGAGGAAGTCGCGGGGCTGGAGTTCGGGGCAGCGGCTCTGGACGGGTTCTACCAGGACTGCGGCAAGCTGGTGGCGATGGGCTTTGATCACATCCAAAGATTTAGGGTTGCCGTAGTCGAGTACCAGCACATCTTTGGCGATCGCATTGGGAACACCCAGGGCAGCGGGCACGGCACGGGTGCCCTGGAAATGCTGCATCAACGCGGCCAGGGGAGCGAGGAGGGGCCTGGCCTGGAGCGATCTCATCACTTTTTTGCGGGCGTATTCGCTCAAGGGGGCACGCATCAGGGCAGCATCAAAGTGGCCGTGGTAGCTGTTGGTAAAGACGGCAATTTTTGAGCGCCGGGTAACCGTGCGGGCGAGGCGGACGGCGGTCATCACCGCTTCGGTACCGGTGTTGCTAAAGGTGACCCGTTCCAGGCCAGTCAGGTCACGAACGAGGCGGGCGACCTCCCCCACCAGCTCGGACTGTGGCCCAATCTGGATACCCTGGTCAAGCTGGGCCTCAATGGCAGCCTTAATAAATGGGGGATTGTGACCGAACAGGTTGGTGCCCAGCCCCATCAGGATGTCGATGTACTCGTTGCCATCAATGTCCCAGAGGCGGGAGCCCTGGGATCGCACCGCCACAATGGGATAGCACAGCTCTTTGATCTCGGGCGAAAAGGCATAGCCAATGGCACTTTTGTCGGCCATCACAGCACGATTCGCCGCCGCCAGTTGTTTGGAGGTGCGGGTGCGGTGGTTGTAGGTGTCGATTAGGGTTTTCAGGTCAGTCGGTGGGGGTTGGGTGAGGGTCATGGCTTGCGGCAGATGAAGTGGGCGGAGTGGTTGGCATCGAGGGTGGAGCCGTCGATGGTTTGGATCGAGATATCGGTGAAGCCAACGGTTTGAAGGGCAGTTTGGACGGCGGGGAGAGGGTGGCCTTTGACGCGGTAAGTGAGGTGCGATTTTGTCCAGGTCGGTTGCATTTGTTCAAACCGGGCCAGCAGACGCAGACGAACACCCGTCAAACGCCTTAAGCTTAAGCAGTTGTAAAACAGCGTTTTGACAGGCTGGCTCAGGTGGCCCAGCAAAGAGGTTGGGGGCTTGGCCTCGAACAGGGTGACATGAAAGGCCCCTTCAAACCGATCGGGATGATACTCAGGCTTGAGTCTCCAGGCATAGCGAGAACTGATTTCTCCCTCCACGATGCGATTACACCACCACTTCTGCATCTGGGCGGGGTGGTTGAGGTCGAACGTAAATCGCCCGCCGGATCGCAGCGATTGAAAAACATTGCGGAACACCTGGGTGAGGTCATCCAAGGTCATGATGTGATTGAGAGAAGCACTGGTAGAAAAAGCACCATCAAACTGCTCTACCGACTGAAAGGTGCGGGCATCTTCAAGCAGATAAGTCGCCTGAGGTGCATTCTGACGAGCGTAGGACAGCATTCCGGGCGAGCCATCTAGACCCGTGACCCGGTAACCGGCCTGGATGAGCGGCTGGATGAGCTGCCCGGTCCCACAGCATAAATCCAAAATGGCGGCATTTTGAGGCAGTTCAGGCAACAGGACGAGCTCAAGAAATTTGAGCTGTTCTCGGCCATATTCAGGTCCCATGGTCTCGTTGTAGAGCCAGGCCCAGGTGTCATAGTCGGTATCACGGTGGATGGTGGTCATGGGATCAGGAATGGGGGCTGTGGGGTGCATCTGCAATGCACCTAATACGAAACTGATGCGGACGGGGTCATCAATCCTCCAGCCTTCTTCAGGGCGTTGAGGTAGGTGACAAACAGGGTTTCATCCAACGCTGGACAGGTGAATGGTGCATGGGTCAAACCCGTGATGGTGTTGTGGCAGTCGAAGGGCAATTCCATGGGATCAGGAGACGCCGGGGAGTCTCCTTCGCGGCGGGAGGAAAAGAGAGAGACAAGGGGATAGAGCGGATGGTCTTCGGCCCCCTGGGCGATCGCGCTCAACTGCTCGTACCACTGGTCGTAGGGCACCCGCTGGATGGGTATCCGGCAGCGCGGCAGGCGGCGAAGAGTCCGTCTGAGGTGGCAGGTTGGGGGTGGATCAGGTGGAAGACGCGGCCCTGGGATGGGGGGTGCTGGGAGAGGTGAACGATGGCTTTGCTGACATAATCAACGGGCAGAATGTCGAGGGGCATAGCTC
>JAAUQQ010000106.1 GCA_012032745.1 Synechococcales cyanobacterium RM1_1_8 | reverse complement strand
TAATTTCAAACTAGGTCTACAGGGTAATCAGCTCTCCATTCCCATAGAGCTTTTAACTCGACCCGGCCAATATGAATGGCAAACAGAACCTAGCGACCTCAAAACCCTCACGAGCTTCTACTTCCAAGCCACCGCCCCCGACGCCGCCCCTCTCAGCGAAGCCAAACTCCTCATCATCGGCGAAGGCAGCGTCGGCAAAACCAGCCTCGCCCAAAAACTCCAAAATCCCAACTACAAACTCAAACTCGAAGACAGCGACAACCCCGAAAATCCACCGAAGGCATCGAAGTCAACCGCATCAGCTTCGACCAACCCAACGGCACCCCCTTCAAAATCAACCTCTGGGACTTCGGCGGCCAAGACATCTACCACGCCACCCACCAATTCTTCCTCACCCGCCGCTCCCTCTACGCCCTCGTCATCGACAGCCGCCGCGACCTCAACCTCAGCAGCATCTACTACTGGCTCAACGTCGTCCGCCTCCTCGGCGACAACAGCCCCGTCCTCCTGATCAAAAACGAAAAACAAAAACGCCAATGCGACATTGACGAAGGCAGCCTCCGCAAAGAATTCCCCAACCTCATCAACCAAAGCCTCTCCGTAGACCTCGCCGACAACAGCGGCCTAGACCAACTCCAAGACCGCATCCAGCACCACATCACCCAACTCAGCGGCGTCAACGAGCCCTGGCCCCACAACTGGGCCAAAGTCCGCTACGCCCTCGAAAACTACAGCAAAAACCCCAACGCCCACTACATCACCCAAGCGCAATACCTTGACCTCTGCCGCCGCGAAGGCATCCCCGACAAAACCGAAGCCCTCACCATCAGCCGCCAGCTCCACGAACTCGGCATCTGCCTCCACTTCCAGCAAGACCTAGGACTAGACAACTACATCATCCTCCGCCCCATCTGGGCCACCAACGCCGTCTACAAAGTCACCGACAACAAAAAAGTCCAAGCCGACCTAGGCCGCTTCACCACAGAGGATTTAAGCGAAATCTGGAGCGACAGCGAATATGCCGACATGCGCCGCGAACTCCTCGCCCTCATGCAGAAATTCGCCATCTGCTACCCCCTGCGCGATCGCCCCGGCAGCTACATCGCCCCCAGCCTGCTCAGCATCGACCGACCTGACTATAAATGGGACGACAACAACAACCTCATCCTCCGCTACGAATACGACTTCATGCCCAAAGGCATCCTCACCCGCCTCATCGTCGAAATGCACGAACTGATCGAACCCTGCCCTCATCCCCCCAGCCCCCTTCTCCCCCAGGGAGAAGGGGGAGCCAGCTCAGGTTCCCCTCTCCCCCAGGGAGAGGGGTTAGGGGTGAGGGCAATTGGCCTCGTCTGGAAACCGGCGTCATCCTCCGCCAAGGCAACGCCCGCGCCGAAGTGATCGAAAACTACAACAAAAACGAAATCACCCTTCGCATCGCCGGAGCCCAACAAATCTACCTGCTCAGCGCCATTCGCCGCGAACTCGACAAAATCCACCGCAGCTACAGCAACCTAAAATTTGAAGAGCTCATCCCCTGCAACTGCTCCCAATGCGACGGCAGCCCAGACCCCCACCTCTACAAACTCAGCGACCTCGAACGCCGCCTCGACAAAAAGCGCTACGAAGTCGAATGCGAAAAAAGCTATGAGCAGGTCAACGTCCAGCGCTTAATCTTCAACATCAACGGCCCACAGCATCCAGACTTAGACAGCCTGGGCAGCATCCCCCCTGGCCCCCCTTTACCGAAGGAAGCACTTCCCCAAAGCATTAACATCAACATCCAGCAACAATCCCAGGACCAAAGAAACATGGCGACGTTCAACCAAAATAACTACGACAACGCAAAAGGCTATCAAGCGGAAGCGAAAGAGGGTGCAACCGTCAACCAAGCCGAAACCATCAACAACCACATCACCCACAACCCCGAGCCCAAACCCCCGCCGAAGCCGCCCAAGAAATCGCCGACCTGCTTCGACAGCTCAACCAAGAGAATGAATTTGCTAGCGATCGCGATCGCATCGAATACCTCCGCAAGGCCCTCCCCCCCAGCCGCCTCCAACGCCTCGCCGAAATCATCCAGGCCGGAGGCGAAGCCGCCCTCGAAGAAATCCCCGGCGGCAAAACCATCGTCGCCATCCTCAAAACCGTCCGCGAACAGGAAGCCAGCCTCCGCAAAGCCCAGGAATCCTAACCCAAGTCCTGCTCGCCACAGCTTAGGCTAGGACGGAAACTTACGCCGCGCTGTACTAGCCCGCGCCGCCTCGGGAGACCAGCTCAATTTGGCTAGGCGCGATTTTGGGCGAAGTGATAAAACGGTGGCAATTCCGTGAATGCTAGGCCAGAGGGTGCAAACCAGCATTGAAACATCAGCCTTAGCGCTGGCCTCCGCTGGAGTCCGACCCGCTTGGCTGCCCCATCGATCGCCCATCCCAGCACTTAGCAGCATCCCCATGGACTGGCCGTTTATCTCGATTATCATCCCCACCTACGGACGGGACGAGGCCCTGCGCGACAGCATCAAAGACGCGATCGCCCAGGACTACCCCACCTTTGAAATCCTCGTGGTGGACCAAAAACCCAACCATCCGCCAGAGATCCAGCTTTTCCTGGAGCAGAGGGCAGAAGCGGGCGAGATCCAGCTGTTCATCCTCGACTGGGCCAGCCTGCCCGGCGCACGCAACTACGCCGTGCGCCGCGCCAAGGGCGAGATTTTGCTGTTCTTGGATGACGATGTGGTCCTAGAGCCTGGCTTCCTCAAAACCCATGCCCAGGTCTATCTCGATCAGCCCGAAGTGGGCGCGGTAGCCGGGCGTGTGCTGGATCGCATGAAACTCGCCGATGCCCAGCGCGAAGATGCTGCTGGTGCGGAGTTAGGCTCAGAAGCTGGCTGCTGCGATCGCCCGCCCAACCCTCAGCGCATTATCGAAGACCTGCCCCCCGAAGCCATGGACCCCGGCATTGCCTGGTATCACATGGACCTGGTCCACACCATCAAGCCCCAGCGCGTGCTGACTGCGCGGGGCTGCAACATGTCCTTCCGCCAGGAAATCTTTGACCAACACGGCATCTTTTTCGATGAACGCTTCGGCGGCAGCGCCATCCGTGAAGAATCGGACTTTTGCCTGCGCATCCGCAAAACGGGTTACCAGATTTGGTATGCACCGGAGGCCCAATTGGTTCACCTCGGCGAAGAGAGTGGGGGGTGCCATGATGTGAGTCAGCGATCGCTCCAATACCAGCTCACCTTCTACCACAACCACTTCTTGATGGGCCTCAAGAACCTCAGCCTGGGCCAGAATCTACGCTTCTTTGCCAAGCTATTCGACTGCCATGTCCTCGGCCATCCCCCCTGCAACAAAAGCCCCTCCCTCACGAAAACCCTGGTGCGCGGAAGCTTCTACGCCCTCGGCTTGCTCAAAGCCAGCGCCACCCAGCTCAAATCCCTCTGGGACCACGGCCAAATCCACAGCCGCCAAGACCCCCTGTTTGGCAAATAACGCACCTCCACCTCACAACCCCGATGAAAATCCTCGTCGTCAGCCACACCTACATTGTTGACCTCAACTGCGAAAAGCTGCGCGAACTTGCGAAACTGCATTGCAAAAATGGCGAACCCGTCGAAGTTGCCGTGGTCGTGCCCCAGCGCTGGCGACCCGGCGGTGTGCAGAACAAAATCATTGAACCCGAGGCCAAAACCGAAGGCAACTTCCGCCTTGTGCCGCTGCCCAGCCTGAGCGAAAACAACCAGGGATTGCTCAGCTTCGGCTGGGGTTTGGTCACATTTCTCCAGGACTTCCGCCCCGATGTCATCCAAGTGGAACAGGGTTCCAAATCCATCGCCTACGCCCAGTTGATCACGCTGAACAAGCTGCTGGGCTTAAAGGCAAAGCTGCTGTTTTTTACCTGGTGGAATTTGCCCTATCAATTGAAGTTTCCGTTTTCAATGTTGGAAGCCTATAACCTCAAAAATACCGATGGAGTGGTGGTAGGAAACAAGGATGGGGGAGAGGTTTTGCGCGATCGCAACTACAACAACCCCATGCGCATCCTGCCCCAGCTCGGCATCGACGAGCGCATCTTCAAGCCCCAGCAACAACCCGCACTGATGCAGCAGTACGGCATAGAAACCAGCGACTTCATCGTCGGCTTCGTCGGTCGCTTCGTCCCCGAAAAGGGCCTCATGACCCTTGCCAAAGCCCTGGCCGGGCTAAAGGAGCAAAACTGGAAATGGCTCATTTTGGGCCGAGGTCCATTGGAGCCAGAGCTCAAACAATGGGCCAAAGAGGAGGGCTTAGAAGATCGCTTAATTTTGATTGAAAGCGTGCCCCATGCGGACGTGCCCCGCTACATCAACCTCATGAGCACCCTGCTGCTGCCCTCCGAAACCACCTACGACTTCAAAACCCTCACCGCTGCCGGTTGGAAGGAGCAATTCGGCCATGTGATCATCGAAGCCATGGCCAGCGCCGTGCCGGTGATTGGCTCCGACTCCGGCGAGATTCCCAATGTGATCGGCACGGCGGGCCTGGTTTTTCCAGAGGGCAATGTGGCAGAGTTGCAGGAGCGACTGCACTCGCTCATGACCCAGCCCGGCCTCGCCAAAAAGCTGGGCCAGCGCGGCTACGAAAAAGCCATGGAGCGCTATACCAACAGGGCTCTGGCCGAGGAGCAGTTGGGGTTTTATGAGGAGCTGTTGGCGGAAGGTGTGGCAGCAACGCTTGGAGGCGAACGGCAAGAGTACGAACGGCAAGAGGACGAACGGCAAGAGGACGAACGGCAAGAGGACGAACGGCAAGAGGACGAACGGCGGTTCGTCCCTACGTAGATATTTTGCTTCAATGACGACCAAATCCTAGGCTGACCCTGTGAACATCCTCCAAATCATCCCCTCGATCGCCTTGATCTACGGTGGCCCCAGCCAAATGGTTCGCGGCCTCAGCGCTGCCCTCGCCGCCCAAGGCCACGATGTCACAATTCTTACCACCAACAGTAACGGCGATCGCGGCCAAGCCCCCCTCGACGTCCCCCTCGATCGCCCCCTCGAACAAGACGGCTATCAGATCCGCCACTACCCCTGCGCCCCCTTCCGGCGCTACAAATACTCCGCTCCCCTGATCCAATGGCTCAAAGCCAACGCCCATCACTACGACATCGCCCACATCCACGCCCTCTTCTCCCCCCTCAGCAGCATGGCAGCACGCACCTGCCGTAACGCTGGCCTGCCCTACATCCTGCGGCCCCTCGGCACCCTCGACCCCGCCGACCTCAAGAAAAAAGCCCTGGCCAAAAAACTCTACGCTGCCCTGCTCGAAGCCCCCAACATCGGCGGAGCCGCTGCCCTCCACTTCACCAGCGCCAAGGAACAGCAAACCGCCCAGCGCTTCGGCCACAGCCCCAAAGACTTCGTGCTACCCATCGGCGTCACCCTGCCCGAGCTCCAAGATCCAGACTTGCCGGAGCAACTGCGCCGGGAATACAACCTGCCCCCCGGCCGACCCCTGCTCCTCTTCCTCTCCCGCATTGCGCCGAAAAAAGGCTTCGATCTGCTGCTGCCAGCCCTAGAACAGCTCCGGGCCGAGGGCCTCGACTTCCACCTGATCTTGGCGGGGGGAAACCCCCAGGATCCAGCCTATGAGCAGGGCATCTATGACCAAATCGATCGCTCCAGCCTCAAAGCCCAGGTTACCCGCACGGGGTTTGTGGGGGGCGATCGCAAACGCGCCCTCCTCGCCCTGGCCGACCTCTTCATCCTGCCCTCCTACTACGAAAACTTCGGCATCGCCGCCGCCGAAGCCCTCGCCGCAGGCTTGCCTGTGGTCATGTCCAACGGCGTGGATATCCACAAAGATGTCACCGCAACTGAGTCCGGCTGGATCCACGACTGCACCATCGAGAGCCTGGTCGAACAGCTTCGCCAAGCGCTCAAAAATCCAGCGGAGCGGGCAATTCGGGGAGAAAATGCCAGGCGCTGTGCAGCAGATCGCTATGGCTGGGAGGCGATCGCCCAGCAACTCCAAACCTACTACCAGCAGATCATTTCGGCCCCCGCGTGACAGACCCCGCGTGACAGACCCCAACTAACAAATCCAAACTGACAGATCCAAACTGGCTGACCCTGCTAGCTTTGGGGAACCAGCTCCACATTCACCTCATTCACCGATCGCCGCTTCAGCCCCTCCGACTCCGTGCGGGGTAACAGATCAAACACCTGGCGCAGGCGATCGTCAATGTCATTAATCGGCGTTTGGCCCACCTGATCCCAAACCACATCGCCCTGCTGATCTAACACCACAAGCTGGGGCACCTTGCCGCTGTAATAATGACGTGGATCATCCTTGCCGTAGGCCGCTCCCGGCAGCACCGTATCGGCATTCACCGGAATGAAATCCGCTGCGCGACCATAGCCCGCCTGGAGCTGGGAATAGGTGGATGAAAACTGCTTGCAGTCGGCGCTGTCATCGATATAAAACAGCAGCAGCGAGACATGTTGGCTGGCCAGGGAGCTCGCGAGGGTGACCTTGGGAGGCACCAAGGAGCCGTTGCCTGCGTAGAGCGCAAAGATATTGCCATCGAAGCGATCGTCCTGGAGGCTGGCCTGGGCGGGGCTGGCCAGGCCGAAGATCAGCCAGCAGCAGACCAAGCCTGCCAAAAGGCGCTGACACCAGCGTGGGTAGACCTGTTGGTAGACGGGGCGGATCGTCCGTCCGCTGTCTTTTATCTGTCGCGTTGCTGCCCTTGCCATAGCGTTGCGGTTCCGGTGGAGATTGAAGGTGGAGCTTAAAAAGGTGGAGCTTAAAAACGTTGGCTGTTGAATCTTCATTGTGCCTAACTCAATTGTGCCTGACTGAATTGTGCATGGCTGGGCCGGGCTGGCGTTACTCCTCGGGCAAAATCTGAATGCGGATCGTGCGGCCCGTGGCCAGTTCACCCATGGGCAAGGAGAGGCTATCCCCCGAAATCGCCCCCAGAACATCTAGCAACTGGCGCAGGTGGGGCGTGCTGGCTCCGCTTTCCACATAGAGGCGATCGCTCAAGCTGCCCAGCCGCTTCCAACTGGTGTACAACTTGGCCATGGCATTTTCTAGCTGGGCGGCTTGGTGGACCAAGTCGGCAGTGAGGTTGAGGCAATCCAGACGCAGGGATTCCTCCAGGGCCAACTCCAGGTTCATCGCCCCTTGGTTGATCGTCTGGACCTGGGCGGCAGATTCCAAATAGCGCGATAGATAGCGCGCCGACAGGGTCATGTCCTTGACCGTGGCCAGGTCTGGATTGTCCGCCATTTCCGCTTGGATGGCTTCCTGGTGCTGCTCGGGCAGCTTTTCCATTTCTTTGACCAGGGGCGCGAGGTATTTGGAGGGCAGGCTGTTATCGGCGGCCTTGGCGCGGATGGGCTCGGGCAACAGCGCCGAGGTGACGGCGGTCCATTCTTCCGCCACCTGCTTGACGTGGTTTTTGGTAATGCGCTTGCCATCGCGGGCGGCATCGCCGATCAGCACCTGCACCTCCGGCGGGGATTGGGCCATTTCAATGAAGGCTTGCTTGCTGAACTGAGTGACGCTGTCGAGTTCGATGCTGCCCTGTTCCAGGAGGGCATCGGCACTGCTGGCCAGTTCAATTAAGTTGTAGGCACGACTTTTGGTGATCTCCCGCTCCTTCAGCCAGGCCAAAAAGCCTGCACCGCGCTCATCGCCGCCGTAGCGCTCGCGATCGCGCACCGTGCGCAAAATCCGCCCCCGCCAGATTTCCGTTTGCAGATCAAAGCGATCGCACACCTCCCAAGCCCGCTCAATCGCCTGACCAAAATCAAACGGACTGATGCTGTCATCCTCCGGATCCGGCAGCTCAAAATCTAAAGCCATCGCATCGTTCACCACGGTGGCGAGCATAGCGGTGGAGGGAGCATCTACCATGGCGTATCGTTCGAGCCTCGAACAGATTAAAAATGGGCCTGCAACCTTGGGTCTCCAGGGCGCAAATCACCCCTCGGGTGGTGCCACTGAACCCACGTCCATCGCAATGAGGCCCGGCCTATTATGCCATGGCATCGGCCTCCCCCACGGCCCCAGAAATTGGGTCAAAATCAGCGCCAATCTCATGCCCCCAGCCAGCCCAGAAACTGAAACAGGCCCCAGAGCACCGTGGCAGCCAGGGCAATGGACAGGGCCAGCAGCAAGCCCAAGGCCCCGATCACCAGAAAAACTACCCAGCGATCCGCTGCCTGACTGGTCTGGGGTGCATTCAGATGGTTCTCCAGCAGGGCAACATTGCGGGCATTGGCCTTCCAGCCCAGGTCAAACAAATCCCCCAGCATGGGCAACGTGCCCACGAGCCAATCGAGACAGACATTGCCCAACATGCGCAGCAGCGTTGCGGTGGGCAGCTTCCAGCGGGCCGCTTGGATGACGATGTAGGCAGACAGAGCGGTTCCCGCCACATCGCCTGCACCGGGCACCAGGCCCAGGAAGGGGTCTAGGCCAAAGCGGTAGCTGGTGCCGGGGATGGCGATCGCATTGTCCAACAAATGGCTGAGGCGCTGGAGCTGTTGCAACCTCACGCCATGGGCAGTGGACGGGGCAGGAAGACTAGGCTGGGATGCATTGACTCGGCGCGACATAGGGAAGAGTGCCAGGGGCAGTGAAGGGAAAATTCCCCCTGAATGTAATCTCTTTTTGGTGCCCAGGCGTTGTTTGCAGGGGAACTGCGGTAGCGATCTGTGGGCCCCGATTGAGCCGACTCCCCAATCAAACCGACTCCCCAATCAAACCTACTCTAAAGTTAGCTGCCAATTGCTGGCCATGTGATCACTCACACCGGCATAGAGCAACGGGTCCGCAGACATCTGCTCCAGGAATCCCCAGTAGCTGCCCATCAGAAAATAAACAGTCAGCAGGGCTGCTGCGGCACTGGCGACTAAAAAACCAGCCAGCATCAGTGAAAGCTCTCGATTCTCAACGGCGCGCTGCATCAGGTGCAACGCCCAGGTAACAAGGCCAACGGTGGTGGCGCAGATGATTAACACAGCGCAGGTTCTTCCTAAGATATGACGGTGCTCGCTCCAAGGCTTCAAAGGGGTCACAACCGATGCGGTGCGACCCTTTGGCCCCGGTTATGAGGTTTCTTCACGTACTGTAACAGTCGTGCAAGGAGATTGTTAGCCCCCGGCTCAAAACTGCGGTTTCGCTTAAGACTGGGGTGAGGCGATCGCATCCCAGATCCACAATCCACCCCAGCCCGCTACTGCAACCAGTCGCTTCAAGGGGAGGGGGATGAGGGTGGCCCAAGCTAGCCTGAGACCTTCCGCCCTGCCGCACTAGAAACTGGACTCCGCTAGCTCAAACTCGCTCACCGCCTCAGCCCCCAAGCCCCGGCGCAAAATCAGGGGCTCATCCCCCGTCATCTCCACAATCGTCGAAGCTTCATTGCTGGGCTCCTCACCACTATCGACGATCAGATCAACGACCCCTTCTAGGGCATCGAACAGCTCATAACGCGATGAATAGGGCTGATCTAAATCGGCAGACTCGCGCTCCATCGGGTGAGCCGAGGTCGAAATGATCGGATTGCCCAACTCGGCCAACAATGCTTGGCAGATCGCTTGGTCCGGCACCCGAATCCCCGTCGTCTTTCGCTTCGGATTCATCACCAGCTTCGGCACTTGCTTTGTCGCCCGCAGGATGAAGGTGTAGGGGCCGGGCACCAGATGTTTCATCTGGCGGTAGGCAAAGTCCTGGACGATCGCATAGTCTGCAATGTTGGAAAGCGATGAACAAAGAAATGTCAAAGGCTTGTCATTGCTCATTTGCTTCAGCTCCCGCACCCGCTTGATCGCCGTCTTGGCCTCCAGATCACAGCCGATCGCATAGACCGTGTCCGTCGGATAGAGCATGAGCGCACCCCGGCGGAGCTGTTGCACAATTTTTTCAACCGTGCGTTTCTGAGGATTCTGGGGATGCAGCTCGTAGGTGATGGCCATGGCAGAGGGGCAGGGGTTCGCTGGGCGTTAATTGACCTAACGGTAGCACTGGATACGAAGTGATTGCCGGGGCTGTGGAAAATATTGCTGGCGCTGCTAGGAGCTGGATGGCTCGCACTGGGTCGCACTGGATCGAATGAAGTCTCATTGGAGAACCGAGGATGATGTCAGAAGCGGAAGTCCAGGTGTTTGTCTATGGCACGCTCAAGCCAGGTGAGAAATACCACGAAGCCTACTGTGGCGGCACGGTGCTGGCAGCAGCAGCGGCGATCGCCCCCGGTCAGCTCTTCCATCTGCCCCGCCAGGGTTATCCCGCCCTGGCCCCAGGCCGCGATCGCGTCCAGGGCATCTTGCTCAGCTTTGCTTCCCCTACCATCCTGGCCCGGCTTGACAGCCTCGAAGACTACGATCCCCAAGCGGCCCCGGAGCAGAACTTCTACCAGCGAGAGCGCTGCGAGGTTCGGTCTCCCGATGGCAGCCCCCTGGGCGAGGTCTGGCTCTACCGCATGGCCCTTGCCCAAATCCAGGCCCTAGGCGGGGTGTATTTGCCAGCAGGAGTTTGGTCAGGGCGCGATCGCGAAACGCAACAGCACCGGGAGCACCGGCTTAGTTGACCCCTGCATCGGGGTCGGGCAGTGGCGTCGCGTCGGGTTCATCCATGCCCATGTCCAAAATAGGCTGATCGATCGCAATCATCAGGGCATCTGCCGCCACCTCAGGCCCAGCCTCCAAGCTGGAGGAATAGCTGATCCGAGTGGAAGTGGGGGCCGTCTCTGAGGCCGTCTCTGAAGCCGTCTCTGAAGTTGAGCCTGGGGGAGCAACGGTGGCCACCGCTTCGATTTGCTCTGGCGACTGCTGGAGGGCAAACTGTGGCCCCAAGCGACCTGGCCCACCAAATAGGCCGGTCATAGCTCCAATCGCGGTCGCCGCCACCGCCCCCAGGCCAATCACCCAGGCCCGGCGAGGGGCTGGGCGGCGATCGAGGCGCGCCATCACCTGCGCCACGGTTTTCTCCATGGGCTGGGCCGCTGCCAAGGGCATACCCTGGAAGCCACTGCGCAGCTTCAGCAGACGGCTATAGAGTTGCTTGACCTGCTCATCATGGCTGAGCAAGTCTTCCACCTGGCGGCGTTCCACCGCAGTGACTTCGCCATCTAGGTAGGCACTCAAGAGTTCAAACTGGTCGCGCTGTAACATGGCCGTTCAGGTTAGTCGCAAGGAAGGGATTATCAAAATAGCAGCGACCCAGCGAGGCTGGCCTGGTGCTATGGGAGGAAGGTCAGGGGATGTGACCAGTCGGGCTTGTTAGGAGCTGGCACGGTCACGGGTGGGGATTACCGGGGATTGCCTAGGATGGGAACTGCCCGAAACCGGCCCCAGTTGGGAGCGAACTTAGATTACAGAACTTAGATTACACCGGCTCTCTGCGGATCTCCCATGTGCTCTCCATTGAACGGGAAAGCCTTGGAGATGTCGAGATCAGAGATCTAAAGATCGCCTGAATTGAAATAAAACGCCGCCTAGATATCCAAATAGGGTTGGAGCTGGGTTTGTAATCGCTGACGTGCCCTGGCGATGCGGGACTTGACGGTGCCGAGGGAGGCGTTGGTCATTTCAGCAATCTCTTCGTAGGAAAGGCCCTCGATCTCGCGCAGCACGATGGTGGTGCGAAAGGCTTCAGGGAGTTCGGCGATCGCCGCCTGGAGCTGGGCATAAAATTCGCGGGTGCCCAGGTTTTGGGTCGGGCTGGGCTCCTCGGAGGCGATGTCCCAGTTCATGGCATCGCCGTTGACCATAAACGGTGCATCCAAGGACAGCGGCGAGCGATGGCGCTTGCGCTTACGCAGCTCGTCGTAGAACAGGTTCGTGACGATGCGGCTCAACCAGCCCCGAAACTTGACGGGGTCGTTTAAGCGTTTGATATTGCGATAGACCCGAATCCAAACCTCCTGGGAGAGGTCTGCCCGATCCTGCCAATCGGGGGCAAGATGATAGAGCAGCCGATCCACGTGGCTCTGGTAACGGCGCACCAGTTCTGCAAACGCAGCGCGATTCGGTTTGAAACCCGCCTGGCATTTGAGGATCAGATCTGTGTTAGAGAGCTTTTCGTCCCGCACAGGCGTTTGCGTCGCATTGAGTTGAACTGTTGACCAGGATACCGATAGAGAGGCACTCATGGGCACTCTTACTCCAAAATGCTCTTCCTGCCTGAGACGGGGAACCCTGGGGAGATGTTCCCTGCCCTGGCCTTGGCCCTGGCTTTGGCCCTGGCCTATGTCTATGTGGGTTGGTCTATGTGGGTTGGTCTACTTGGGTTGCTGTTTTTCGAGCTGGAAGCTTGCCTGGGGCTCTGGTGAGGGGGGCGCGATCGCGTTCCAAACCCATTGCTCGGAACTGTGATTTGCGATTACGATCGCCCCATCACCTCTCCCCCATTCACCAGGCCAAATAACCCCGATCCATCCACCAAAATCGCCAGTCCGCCCGTGCAACGAACCCTTTCATTTCAGCAAAGTTTTGTTTTTCTCTGCCTTGGCCTGGCCCTTTGGCTCAGCGTCCAGGACGTGCTGTGGCAGCGCCTGGGCCTCGCGCCGCTGACGGCGATCCTGCCCGAAGATCCGGCGGTCCCAGATCCGGCAGCCCCAGATTCTGTCACCGCCGATGGAGCGGCCATCCAAACCAATTTCCCACCTGGAGCGCTGCGGCTGGTCGGCCTGTCCTGGAATAGCCGCCTGGGACCGGCCTTGGGACCGGCCTTGGGACCGGCTGTGGCGCTGTTGACAGATGCCCAACCCCTGGCGGCGGTGCCGGAGTCCCAGGGGGAGACGGGGAGGGTGGTGGTGGATTTGAGCGATCGCAGGGTCTATTTATATAGCGATCGCACCAGCCAGCGGGCGATCGCCCAATACGACATCGCCATTGGCCAGGATGGCTGGGAGACCCCACCGGGGCGCTATTTGATCGAAGCCATGCAGACCGACCCCACCTGGCAACATCCCCTCACCCAGGAAATCATTCCGCCGGGGCCTAGAAACCCCCTGGGAGCCGCCTGGATCAGCTTCCTCACCACCCAGGGCTACTCCCTCGGCCTCCATGGCACCCTGGATGAATCCCTGGTGGGCCAGGCGGTCTCCCATGGCTGCATCCGGATGCGCAATCGCGATATTCTCGCCCTCTATGAACAGGTGGCGGTGGGCTGGCCTTTGGACGTACAGCCCTAGTTAGATTAATTTGAGTTAGTACAGCAGGGTGGAAGTTCTTAGCCCAGTTTGAGCCACCCTCATCCCCCAGCCCCTTACTCCCCCGCTGTTGGTTTTTGGGGGGGAGAAGGGGAGGCCGGAGGAGCCCTCTCCCCTTGTGGGAGAGGGGT
>JAAUQQ010000105.1 GCA_012032745.1 Synechococcales cyanobacterium RM1_1_8 | reverse complement strand
AAACCAGCTCCAAAACCAGCTCCAAAACCAGCTCCAAAACCAGCTCCAAAACCAGCCAGCCAGACCCAAACAGCCCCCAGTGGCAGCTCAGCTATGGCCTCAAAGCCGATGACAGCGAGGCGTTTTTGTTGCCTGCGGCCCAGATTTGGGGCAATGCCGTGGAGCAGCTCAGCATCGCCGGGCGGGTGGTGCCCCACCCCCAGGAGACCCTGTTGGAGGGCCTGGGCCGGGCGATGCGGTTGTATCCAAAACTAGAGGCAAGTTTAGACGATGCTGCGCCGGAGGGCTGCGAGCTCAATCCCACCGAAGCCTATGAATTTATCAAGTCCGTGGCCTGGCGGTTGCAGGACAACGGCCTCAGCGTCGTGCTGCCGGAGAGCTTGGCCAATCAAGAGGCCATTGCCAATCGCCTCGGCCTCAAGATCAGCGCCCAATTGCCCCAGCGGGGCCAGGGCGGTGTCGGCCTCAACAGCCTTTTGCAGTTCAAATGGGAGCTGGAAATTGGCGGCCAGAGCTTGACCAAGGCTGAGTTTGAACAGCTCGCCGCCCAGGAAATTCCCCTGGTGGAAATCAACGGCCAATGGGTGGAGCTGCGCCAGAGCGATGTCAAAGCCGCCCGCGAATTCTTTACCAGCCGCAAGGAGCAGCCCAACCTGTCCCTGGAGGATGCCCTGCGCATTACCACCGGCGATGCCCAGACCCTGAGCAAGCTGCCCGTGGTCAATTTTGAATCCTCGGGCGCATTGGAAAACCTGGTCACGACCCTGACCGGCAACCAGGCCGTCCAGGCGATCGCTCCCCCAAAAAGCTTCAAGGGCCAACTGCGCCCCTACCAAGAAAAGGGCCTGGGCTGGCTCAGCTTCTTGCAGCAGTGGGGCCTGGGGGCCTGCCTGGCCGATGACATGGGCCTGGGCAAAACCGTGCAGCTCATTGCCTTTTTGCTCCACCTCAGGGCAGAAAAGCGCCTGACCGGGCCGGTGCTGTTGGTTTGTCCCACATCTGTTTTAGGCAACTGGGAGCGCGAAGCCTATCGGTTTGGGCCGGAGCTGAAGGTGCGGGTACATCACGGGAGCGATCGCCCCCAATCCAGCGCCTTCGTCCAAGCCGCCGAGCAGCTAGATCTGATCATCACCAGCTACAGCCTCGTCCAGCGCGACCTCAAAGCCCTCAAGGCCGTGGACTGGCAGGGCCTGGTGCTCGATGAAGCCCAGAACATCAAAAACGCCGAGGCCAAACAGTCCAAGGCCCTGCGGGAGCTGACGGCGGAGTTTCGCATTGCCCTGACCGGCACCCCGGTGGAAAATCGCCTCAGCGAGCTCTGGTCGATCATGGACTTCCTCAACCCCGGCTATCTCGGTCCCCAGAACTTCTTCCGCCGCCGCTTTGCCCTGCCGATCGAGCGCTATGGCGATACGGATTCGTTGAAGACCTTGCGATCGCTGGTTCAGCCGTTTATTTTGCGGCGTTTGAAGGGCGATCGCAGCATCATCCAAGACCTGCCCGAAAAACAAGAAATGGCGGTGTTCTGTGGCCTGAGCGCCGCCCAGGCCGACCTCTACCAGGAAGTTGTTGATCAAACCATGGCGAAGATTGAAGAGACCAGCGGCATCCAACGCCGGGGCTTGGTGCTGGCGCTGCTGACCCAGCTAAAGCAGATCTGCAATCACCCCGCCTTGGCCAAAACCGGAAAGACGACGGGGAAGATGACGGGGAAAGCGACCAGCGAAACAACCAGCAAAATAACCAGCAAAATAACCAGCAAAATAACCAGCAAAAAAGTTGCCGTACCAACGGAATTTGCCCAGGGCTCAGCCAAGTTGCAGCGGCTGGATGAAATGCTAGAGGAAATCCTAGCGGCAGGGGACAGGACGCTGATCTTCACCCAGTTCGCCGCATGGGGCAAGCTGCTCCAGGCCCATTTAGAACAGCGCTTCGGTCGCGAAGTCCTCTTCCTCTACGGCAGCACCACCAAGACCCAGCGGGAAGAGATGGTGGATCGCTTCCAGAAAGATCCCCAAGGCCCGCCAATTTTGCTGCTCTCGCTCAAGGCAGGCGGCGTCGGCCTCAACCTCACCCGCGCCAACCACGTCTTCCACTACGATCGCTGGTGGAACCCCGCCGTGGAAAACCAAGCCACGGACCGCGCCTTCCGCATTGGCCAAACCCGCAATGTCCAGGTCCACAAGTTTGTTTGCAGCGGCACCCTGGAAGAGCGCATCCACGAGATGATCGAGCGCAAACAGGCCCTGGCAGAGCAGGTCGTGGGCACGGGCGAAGACTGGCTGACGGACTTGGATAGTGAAACTTTGCGGGATCTGTTGCTGTTAGATCGCAGTGCGGTCATTGAAGACTAATAATTAACCCATGGCATTGGCCCATATGGGGATAAAAGGGGGGCTAGAAGCAAGACTTCAAAGCCCCTCTCCCATTCTGGGAGAGGGGTTTGGGGTGAGGGTCTTGATTCATGCAAGAGGCCTATTAAATCAACCCATAAAATTCAACGCCGAACAATCTGAATCTATCCATTTACCCTGATTTTCTGAGCGAATTTTTCCATGTCCTACAGTCAATTTACATTGCTTCAAGTCAAAGAGGATTTCCAGCTCCAAACCATTGAAGGCGAGGTGTTTTTCCCCGCCGATGTAGAGCCCATCCCGCCAAGTCCTAGACTGCTGGGGATTTTGGACGATTTACCCTGGGCGATCGCCGTCGGCACCGACAAGGCCCGTTCAGAGGTGCTGATCAACCCAGTTCTCCTCGAAGTCCGTCGCCGTCTCCAGCAGCGTATCAGTGTCTTCTCTGGCGAGGAGTTCAATGTGGATGCTTCACTCGGCTTGAACGGGATTTGTGACTTCTTGATCAGCGGCTCATCGGAACAGCTTGCCGTCGAAGCCCCTGCCATCGTGATTGTGGAAGCGAAGAAAGCCGACCTCAATTCTGGTATCGGTCAATGTATTGCAGAAATGGTGGCAGCCCAGCGATTCAATGCGGCAAAAAAGCGGCCCATCAGCCAGATCTATGGCTGCATCACCAGTGGAACACAATGGCGATTTCTGAAATTACAGGGGCAAATCGTAACAATTGACCTGACCGAATATCCGCTTTCTCCCATCGCTCAACTCCTGGGCTATCTGGTCTGGATGAGCGCTCAGGCCCTGGCGAAATCAGCCCCAGAGGAGGTTTGAGCCTAGAATTTGAGCTTAGAATAGGAACTACCAGATGATGCGGGTTTCTGGACCCGACAGCTCCCCTCCCCAGGCTTCCAAAGCTTATGTCCCCGCCCTTTGACCCCAGCGCCGCCGAAGAACGCATCGAACAGTTTTGGCAACTGGATGCCAGCTTCGGCATGGAGCGCAATGCCTACCACAACTACTTGAATGAGCTGGTCAGCGATCGCTACGCCCTGATTCGCGGCTTCCAGATTCTGCGGGATGAACTGCAATTTGCAGCGGCCAGCCCCACGGACATGCGCGCCTGCGCAGCGGACCTCAGCCTGCCCAGCGTCGTCACCACCCTGGCCTATACCAACTGTGGCGATCGCATCCACCAGGGCGAAGCCACCAAGCGCTACCGTGATGTCGTGGCCTCCCGCTTTGCCACACTCTCAGAAATTGGTGAACTCAAACTCGAAGCCTTTTTCCCCGCTGGGGGCGGTACGGACAATGGCGCAACCCTGGCCCATGTCACCGTCGCCCATGAGCTGGATGAGCATCTCAAACAAGAGATCTATGCAGGCAATGCCCAATCCATCTCCCTGGTGGCGATCGATCTCAAAACCCACGTCGGGCGACTGCGGGAAAGCGCCACTCAGAAACAAATCTATGGCCGCACGCGGGAGTCGCCCTGGCGCGAACCTAGGGCAGCCTGTGGGGCGATCGTCGGAGCCTTGACCCACTACAACTCCCACAACCTGATCCACCGTCGCATTCGCGATGACCTGCGGGAGCGCAACTTTCAGTACCTCTCCAACCACCAGATTCTCACCGATGATGGCGTCGATATCACCATGGCCGTGGCAGCGGCGATCGTCGCCATTCGCGGCATTCGCAACACCGCCATGGCCCTGCCCCAGGAGCTGGATGAGCGGGGCCTCGCCCACTTGACCGCCAGCATGACCGTCAATCGGCCTTCGCGGGATGACCTGGTGGTCTACCTGGCCCGCGCCACGGTGTTCAACGGCAAAGTGCGCATCCAAAGCCTGGGCACCGAAGCAGAACAATATGGCGGCAAGCTGGTGGAATATGCGGGCGAAAAGCGCTTGCAGCTCAACTATGGGGAGTGGGACAGCGAAGCAGTGCCCGTGGAGGAGATTCGGTATCAGGTGCGATCGTCAGGCCTGTGAGCCGCTCCCACATACTCAATCCGCTCGATTTTTCCAGTTTCCAGGTCTGTCCCCGCCATGTTGAACGCCATCCAAACCGCCACCGCCAAGCTCACCCCCCGCCTGATCGACATCCGCCGCCATCTCCATGCCCATCCCGAGCTGAGCGGCCATGAACACCAAACGGCAGCCTATGTGGCTGGGGTGCTGTCCTCCTGTGGCCTACAGGTCCAGGAATCCGTTGGGCGCACGGGCATTCTCGCCGAGCTGCCGGGGAATGGCCAGGGCGATCGCTGCCTCGCCCTGCGCACGGACATGGATGCCCTGCCGATCGAAGAACGCACCGGCCTGGAGTTTGCTTCACGCCAGCCGGGGATCATGCATGCCTGCGGCCATGATGTTCACACAACCGTGGGCCTGGGCACCGCCATGGTGCTAGCCGAGCTGGGGCTGTCCCTGCCGGGGACGGTGCGGTTTTTGTTCCAGCCCGCCGAAGAAATTGCCCAGGGTGCCCAGTGGATGGTGGACGATGGGGCAATGGTCGGGGTGGATGCCATCCTGGGGGTCCATGTGTTTCCCAGCATTCCCGCTGGCCAAGTGGGGATTCGCTATGGAGCCCTGACCGCCGCAGCGGATGATCTGGAGCTGACCATTTTGGGGGAATCGGGCCACGGTGCCCGGCCCCATGAGGCGATCGATGCCATTTGGATTGCTGCCCAGGTGATCACCACATTGCAGCAGGCGATCAGCCGCACCCAGAACCCGCTCCATCCGGTGGTGCTGACATTTGGCCAAATCAAGGGCGGTCGCGCTTCCAACATCATCGCCGATCAGGTCAAGCTGTCCGGCACCGTGCGCTGTCTCCATCCGGAGAGCTATCGCGATCTGCCCGGCTGGATTGAAGATCTCGTGGCCAATGTCTGTCGCACCCACGGGGCCAAGTATCAGTTCAACTATCACCGGCTGGTGCCTTCGGTGCAAAATGACGATCGCCTCACCCAGATCGTCCAAGCCGCCGTCGAGGAAAATTTTGGGGCCGAGGCGGTCTACAAGTTGGATGAGCCTTCCCTGGGGGCTGAGGATTTTCGGTCTATCTCGACCATGGGCCGGGTACGATGTTTCGCCTGGGGGTTGGCTTTGGCGATCGCGCCAACCCGCCCCTCCACCATCCCAAGTTTGAGGTGGATGAACGCTGTTTGGCGATCGGGGTCATCACCATGGTGGCTTCGATTTGTAAGTTCTATGGGATGAATGCTCTGAAATAGAGCGGCGAAATCAATCCCCCTGCCCCAGCCGCCCCCCAGTGCGATGCCTAGGCAACTTTGCTGGCAGCCATGGGAGCCGGGCGGTAGGCAACGTGCTTTTGCAACACCGCCAGCACCTTCTCTGGCACGACCGGCTTGCCGAGAAAATCCGTCGCCCCAGCCATCTTTGCCCGCACCCGATCCACAACCCCATCATTGCCCGTGAGAATGGCGATCGGGGTTTCCTTCAGCGCCGAAATGCGGCGAATTTGGCCACAGAGTTCATAGCCATTGACCACGGGCATAACCAGGTCCAAGAAAATGAAGTCCGGCGGACGGCGCATCAAGGTAGACAGGGCCTGGATCGGATCCTGAATGTTGAGGATCTGGTAGCCGAGGGGAACCAGCACCTGCTCCAGGATGTAGCCCACCTGGGGACTGTCATCGATGCAGACCACCAGTGGGCCTGATGGGGGCGCGGCAGGGGCGGCGGGCGGGCTGGGGCTGGGGGATGTGCGGCGATCGCCCCCGCGCTGGGCACCCTGCTCCATGTACTTGGGCAAGGGGGGCGGAAAATCAGCAATGGGCTGGAAGGCCAACAGCTCCTTTTGGACATAGGGCGCGAGGAACTGCCCCAGGGCGATCAGGGGCTGGCGCTTGATTTGGGCAATGTCCCGCAGGGCCGCTTTGCCGGTCAGGGCGCTGGCCAAGATCACGTACATTTGCGGCGAGGCATGTTGCTTCAGGGCCTGGTGGGAGTTGATCACCGGCGCAAAGTTGGGAGAGTAGTTGCCCAAACCCAGCTCCACCCAGGTCTTGAGAACGTTGCGCGCCTGGTTTAGCAGATCGTCCGGCGTGCCCAAAATCGTCACTGGCGAATCATCGATCTTCTTTTGGCTGGCATTGCAGGAAAGCTGGTGGATGTAGGGCGCTGCCTGGAGCACATCGAACAGCACCTCGGAAATGTTGGTGGCGATCGCCCCCTGGACCACCTTCCCCGCTTCGAGACAATTGCGCTTGAGCAAAACACTCAACACCAAATGCTCCCACTGATCCGGCAGCTCCTGTTGCCGCATCGTGATGCTAGCGGGAGAAATGGACAACTGCCGCAGCACCCGATGCCAGCGCCGAAACCGGTGCTCCCCCCCCGAGGCCCAGACAATGCGGCCCAGCTGAAAAAATAGCTCCCACTGCTGTCCGAGTTCGGTCTCCAGGCAGAGGCGACCGTTAATTTCGGCCTGGATCACCTGCTGAATGATGCCAGTCAGTTGTAGTGCATTGTTGCCGAGCTTAATTGGGTATACCGTCTCAGTGGAGGCACTAGTCATAGGGCAGCACAATAGATGCAATGGGCGTAGCGGCGAGCTCGACGCTAGATCATGGAGCAGGGGGACTCAAGCCTGGCTCCGGGACGACAATCCTTCTCCTAAGATTCCCGCCACAGCGGGGGGGGGAAACACCGTGAAAAGGCGGGAATGCTCTGGGCGAAGTAGAATCGGCCTCCAGATCCCGGCGATCGCCCACCACACCAGGCATTCCCAGCACTGAAGCCCGGCCCTGGCTCCCGGCCCTGCCGGGGTGCGCCCAGGCCAGAGTCAAAGGCCAGCTAGGCCGGGCCAGATTCGCTGTCAAACCAGGTATAAATTTGGTTAATCAGCCAGGTCATTTCGCTCCATTGCAGGGTCGTGGAAATCGGGATTTCAGCGGCGGGGGTCTGGACCACCAAGAGGCGACGATTGCTGCGTAGAACTGCGAGAGCCTGGCCCAGACCTAAGCGAATTCCCAGGGAGGCGAGGGGGGCAGGAATACGGAGCCGGAACGGCCAGCGGGACAAGCGCCGGGTCAGCGCCGATGGTGATGGTGATGCTGGGAATGGTGATGCTGGGAATGGTGATGCCGCCGGGGAAACCGCCCCTGGAGAAACCGCCCCTAGATAAGCCGCCGGAGGCATCGCCTGGAGACCCGCACCACCAGCCCCGCCAGGGAAGGGCGGCCCCACCGCAGCCAATAGCCGCCCCATTGCTTGCCCCAGCTAAAGTACAGGGCATCGCCGCGCCGCTCCCAACGCAGCACCAGGGGCATGGCCCAAACCAGGCCCACCGCCATGGCCACCAGGCCCAGGGGCAGCAGCCCGGACTGGCCGATGAGGAGGCTCCAGAGGGTAAAGCAAACGCCCAGGGCCACCAGGCTAGCGCCGAGATCTTCGCTGGGCAGCTCTACGAGCAGGCGATCGGGCGATCGCGTCAACCGCAGGCGTGCCCCCACGGGGGCCAAGTTTTCCACGGTCTCAGTCCTGACGGTCTTAGCCCTTGGGGATCTGGCCCGCCGATCGCCCGCGATCGGGTTGAGGGCGATCGCCCCACCCTCCAAACCCAGCGGAGCCAAACGGCCCAGTTCCCCCAGGGCCACCTGGGCGCTCTGGGGTCGGCGCTGGACATCGGGCTCCAACAGCCGCCCCAGCCAGTGGCGAAAGCCGAGGCTGATGCCCGGCGGGAGCTGATCCTCAAACTGGAGGCGCAGATTCTGCTGGGGCAACTCCGCCGGGGCAATGCCCGTCAACAAATGCACCAGGGTCGCCCCCAGGGCATAGAGATCCGAGGCGGGCACGGCACGCCCGCCAAACTGTTCGAGGGGCGCATAGCCATAGGTGCCCACCACCGTGAAGCTCTCCCCCAGGGCCACCGCCGCGCGATATTGCTGCACCGCCCCCAGGTCGATTAAGTAAAGGCGCTGATCCTCGCCCCAGATCAGGTTGCTGGGCTTGATATCCCGGTGGAGAATCGGCGGGCAGTGGCCATGGAGGTCGCTCAAAATTTCTAGCAGCGCCTCGGCCCAGTGGCGCAGTTGGGCCTCCAGGGCAGGCCCCCGCAGCGCTGCTCGGCGATCGCCCAGCCATTGGGTCAAGCTCTGGCCGACAATTTCGTCTTGCACCAGGCCGAGCCACAGCCGCCGCTCCTGGATCGAAAAACTATCGCGATAGCGGGGCAGGGCGGGGTGGTCCAGGCGTTGGAGGAGTTGGGTTTCGCGCTCGAACAGTTTGATCTGGCCCCAGTCCAGCTCATCATTAAAGGCCAGCAGCTTGACAATCACCGGGCTGGGCTGGGCCATGGCCAAATCTAGGGCGCGCCAGGTCTGGCGGCCCGGACAGCGACCCAGGCGCTGGGCAAGCTGATAGCGATCGCACAAAACCTGTCCAGGCTGAAGCATTGGGGAAGAAAGCACCATGGGGAATGGGGAGGAGTGGGCCACAGGATCAGCCTCGGCAGCCTTGCTTTATTCTGAAGGATGGAAACGACTCCGGGACAAAATCCCCCACCCGCTGCCTCAAAAAAAATCCTCTCCCCTCAACCCGCATCTGCCATGACATTTTTCGCCCAGACAATCCCTCTGCGCCGCTGCCTTGCCGTTGCCCTCTCGCCTCTCGTTCTTGGCGGCATCCTCAGCGGCTGCGCCAGCTTGCAGAGCGGCCCGGCCAAGGGCCAGCTAGAGGTTCGCGCCAATGGCGAAGACTTTGTGCGCCGGGGCTTGGTCACTAAGGATAGTTGGGCGATCACATTCGACCATGTTTACATCACCCTGGCGGAGCTAGAAGCCCTGCAAACCGATCCGCCCTTCGATCCCGATGGCGGCACCACTCCCCAGGTGGTCCACCGCCAAACCTTACCCGCTTCCCAGGTGGTGGATCTGGCCTCGCCCAATGCTTCCACCGCCCTGGTGGCCAGCTTTCCAGAAGCCTCCGCTGGTCGCTATAACGCACTGCTGGTGGCGATCGCCCCCGCCAAAACAGGCCCCGCCATCGGCGAGAGCCTGCGGCTGGTGGGCCAGGCCGAGAAGGCAGGGCGCAACATCAGCTTCACCCTGGACTGGGACCAGGCTTATCGCTATGCCTGTGGGGATTTCATTGGCGATCAGCGCAAGGGGATTCTGAAGGCGGGCGATCGCGCCGATCTGGAAGTCACCTTCCACTTCGACCATGTCTTTGGCAATGGTGAAGCCCCCGCCAGCGATGAACTCAATCAAACAGCCCTAGGCTTCGAGCCCCTGGCGCGCCTTGCCACGTCCCAAGACCAGATCCAGCTCGATCGCGCAGCCCTTCAGGCCCAGCTCACCCCAGATGACTGGAAGCGCCTGGAAGCCGCCATGGCCGGGTTGGTCCATACGGGCGAAGGTCACTGCCAGGAAACCCAAACCTGAGTGGTACGCAGATTGTCCAAAAATCACGGGCCAGCAATCAAGGCCGGGTCACGCCGACCTCCCCAGCCACAAAGGCATCAATCAACTGGCGGGCAATGCTCAGCGGCCCCGGCACGGGCGGCAGTCGATCCTTCGTGAACCAAGCGGCGGCTTCAATTTCCCCCGGCTGCATGACGATCTCGCCGCTGTCGTACTCCGCCGTAAAACCAATCATCAAGGAATTGGGAAAGGGCCAGGGCTGGGAGCCAAAATAGCGAATGTTTTTCACCGTCACCCCCACCTCCTCCTCGGTCTCGCGGGCCACGGTTTCTTCCAAAGACTCCCCCGCTTCCACAAAGCCCGCCAGCACGCTGTACAGGCCCGCCCGAAAACGCGGTGCCCGAGCCAGCAGCAGCTCCTCGCCTCGGTAGATCAGCATGATCACCGCTGGGGAAAGCTGGGGATAGTTGCGTAGACCACAGCTTGGGCAGCGCTTTGTCCGCTGCTTGGGGCTCTGGACCATGGGCGTGGCGCAGTGGCCACAGAACTGGTGATTGCGATCCCAGGCGATCAGCTGGATGGCCCGACCGGCGATCGCAAACAACTCCCCATCCAAACTGCCAAACAAACTCCGCAGCGGCTCTAAGCCATAGCCCTGGGGCAGCGCCGCTTCCATCTCTAATTCCGCGCCATAACAAGCCCGCCCCCCCAGCCAGCCCAGAAACAACTGCCGCTGGGGCACCAACTGAAGTTCAGCCAGACTCTGGAGCCGGGGCAAGGTAACCTCGGCGGCGATTGCTTCGCAAGCTTCCGCAGGAATCGCCCCCCCCAACTGAACCAGCAGCCGATCGCCCTGGAACACAAACCACCAGGCTGGCTCGGTCTGGGCTTTGGGCGGCGCAATGCCGGGCCGGAACTGAGCCGGAGCAGTGAAGGGAGACATGGGGCGATCGCGCTCAGAAACGGTAACGGTCCAGAAAACGGTAACGGTCCAGCAAACGGTAACGGTCCAGAAAACGGTAACAGTCCAGCAACAGCCGACTACCCCCCAAGCCGTTCACCATAGGACGCCCCGGCAGCGGCCAAACTCACCAGCAAAACCGCCATCATGGCCGATGGCGTCAGGGTCTCGCCCAACAGCAAAAAACTGATCAGCGAGGCGATCGCCCCCTCCAAGCTCAGCATCACCCCAAACACCTGCACCGACATCCGCTTCAGTGCCGCAAACTCCAGCGAATAGGCAGCACCGAACTCAGCACCGCCACAAACAGCCCCATGGTCAGCAGCCTCGGCTGGGCGATCGCCACCCCCAAGCTGTTCCATCCAAAGGGCAGCACACAGAGCCCAGCAATGGCCAACACCCAGGGCAACACCGGCCCAGTCATCTCCTTGCCCGCCTGGGCCGCCGCCAAAATATAGCCCGCCCAGCCCACCGCTGCGATCAGGGCAAACAGCAGGCCGATCGGGTCCAGGGTCGAGCCGGGCAGCGGCATCAAGAGGGCAATGCCGATCGCCGCCAGCAGCACCCAGAGCAGATCGAGGCGGCGGCGGGAGTGGTACAGCGCCACCCCCAGGGGACCGAGGAACTCGATCGTCACGGCAATGCCCAGGGGGATGCGGGCGATCGCGGCATAGAAAAAGCCATTCATCACCGCCATGGTCAGCCCAAACCAAACCAGGCTGCGAGAGTTGGCGGTGCTGGGGGGGTGCAGCCAAGGTCGTTGTATGAGCATCAAAACCAGCGCAGCGAACCCCAGCCGCAGCACCACCACCCCCGCAGGCGTCAGCTCCACCATCATCGGCTTGGCCAGGGCCGCCCCCCACTGGACCGAGACCATGGAGCCCAGCAGCAGCAAGCTCGGCGGCACCGAAGGGCAAGAGGATTCAACAGCCATGAAATGCAGCCAAGGGAGAGACTCCCTAGGCTACAGTGCCCTGGGCCTCCACGGTTTGTCGTCGCCGGAAATCGGCTGGGGGATCAGCGCCAGAACCCAGACGCTATTCCCATTCAGGCTTTACATTGCGTAACATAGGAAAACGCCGCCATCCGCTCCCCTTCCCCCATCCCCATGATCTCCACTCCCAGCCCGCTCCCCGCCGCCGCCAATACCGTCGATCGCTTCAGCCGCGAAGACTGGCAGCGCGGTTACCAAACCCAGCCCCAAGAAACCAGCTACTGGGTGGAAGACATCCAAGGCGAAATTCCCGCCAGCCTCCGGGGCACGCTGTTTCGCAATGGCCCCGGCACGCTGGATGTGGGCGGCCAGCGCTTCCACCACCCCTTCGATGGCGATGGCATGATCTGCGCCTTCACCTTCATCGATGGCAAGGTCTTCTTTCGCAACCGCTACGTGCGCACCCCCGGCTTCATCGCCGAGCAAGCAGCGGGCAAGATCCTCTATCGCGGCGTCTTCGGCACCCAACGGCCCGGCGGCCCCCTGGCCAATGCCTTTGATCTCAAGCTCAAAAACATCGCCAATACCGGCGTGCATTACTGGGGGGAGCGCCTCCTCGCCCTCTGGGAAGCCGCCGAGCCCTTCCGCCTCGACCCGGTCAGCCTCGACACCCTCGGCCCCGACCACCTGGATGGCCTGCTGAGCGAGGGCCAACCCTTCTCGGCCCACCCCCGCATTGATCCTGGCTCACCCCGCACCGGAGGCCAACGCCGCTTTGTCAACTTTGGCGTCAAGGCCGGGCTTTCTAGCGCGATCGCCCTCTACGAGTTCCACGAAGACGGCAGCCTCGCCCAGGAGCAAACCCGCACCGTGCCCGGCTTTGCCTTCCTCCATGACTTTGTGCTCACCGAAAACTACTACTGCTTCTTCCAAAACCCAGTCAAATTCAACCCCCTGCCCTTCGTCTTTGGCCTCAAGGGTGCGGGCCAATGCCTGGCCTTTGACCCCAAGGGCAAGACCCAGATGCTGCTGATCCCCCGCGACCCGGCCCAGCCGATGCAAACCCTGGAGACCGACTCCTGCTTCGTCTTCCACCATGGCAATGCCTTCGAGCGGGTCTCCGACCAGGGCCGCCCCCAGCTCGTGGTCGATTCCATTTGCTATCCCAGCTTCCCCTCGGTGGAGCCCGGCGCGGACTTCATGGAGACGAACTTTGAGGAGGTGCCGCCGGGGCAACTGTTCCGGTTTACGGCTGAGCTAGAGGGTGGCAGCGTCAGCCGCGAGGCCCTCAGCCTTCGCCCCTGCGAGTTCCCCAGCCTCCACCCGGCCAAGGTCGGCCAGGCGGCTCGCTATTACTACATTGGTGTGACCGATAGTCCAGCGGCCAATGCCCCGCTCCAGGCGATTCTCAAGCAAGACTTAGAGACGGGCGCAACCCAGACCTGGAGCGCCGCCCCGCGCGGTTTCATCAGCGAGCCCCTGTTTGTGCCCGCCCCCAATTCCAAGGCCGATGGCGAGGCGGAGGATGAGGGCTGGGTGCTCTGCTTGATCTATAACGCTGCTCGCCATGGCTCCGACCTGGTCATTCTCCAGGCCCAAAGCCTGACGGAGGTGGCCCGCATTCGGCTCCAGCAACATATTCCCTATGGGTTGCATGGCAGTTTTACGGCGGCGACGTTTGGGGTTGGGGATTAGGGGGATGGGGAGATGGGGGGGA
>JAAUQQ010000104.1 GCA_012032745.1 Synechococcales cyanobacterium RM1_1_8 | reverse complement strand
CGGTGGCGCGCCCCCCAGCCCCCCCAGCCACCCAGGGCCGGGCTTGGAAAACTTCTGGCGCTATGACGAGCCCTTGGAGTCCAGCTTGGTGGTCATTGCTCCTTCGGGGGCTGAGACGGTGTTGGATATTTTGGAGCCGATCCCCCTGCCCTCGGAAGATGGGAGCGGGGCCTCGACAGCGGCGATCGCCATGACCTACCTGCGTGGGGTCTACCAAAGCGTCAGCCAGCAAGCCATGCTCAAGGCCATGATGCAGGCCAGTGACGAGGCAGGCCAGTGACGAGGCAGGCCAGTAATGCCGGGGGTCTAAACTTTGGCCGGAAATTCTACGAAAGTGCTCGCCTGGGCCGGGTATCTATCCCCAATCGGTGACAACCTCAATCGGTGGCGGCCCCAGCCCTCCCCGCAGCCAAACGCACCGTTGAATAGTCATTTTCTCAGCAATTTCCTCAGCAATTTCCCCAGCAATTTTCCAAACGCACCATGCCCAAACAACTTCAGCGCCTTTTTCTAGCTGTGGCCCTGGGCGGCACAGCCCTATCGGGGGCGATCGCCCCAGCCCCCAGCCTCGCCAGCGACCAGGGTGGCTGCTTCATGGTGGATGCCGCAGGCAATACAGTTAACCTAGGCAGCCTCTGTGGCTACGGTGCCCCCAGCTCGGCCCCGACCCAGGGCACGACCCAGAAACCAGGCCCGACAGCCGCCCCCAGCAGCCTGACCAAGGGCAGCATCGTCACGGTGCCCATCCGCCGCCGCAGCGGCATGACGCCGGTCATTGGCGTGACCTTCAATGGCAGCAAAACCTACGACATGATCCTCGATACGGGGGCTTCCGGCACCCTGGTGACGCGGGCCATGGCGCGGGAGCTGAATCTCAAGCCCAATGGCGAAATGATTGCTTCCATCGCCGATGGCAGCACCGTCCGGTTTCCCACGGGCCGGGTGGACAGCATCGCCGTGGATGCAGCCCAGGTGCGGGGGGTGGATGTGGCGATCGCCGACAACATGCCCATCGGCCTGCTGGGCCACGATTTCTTCGGCGAGTACGACATCCGCATCGGTAAAGATGTGGTGGAGTTTATCCATCGCTAGGGTTTAACCTCCACACTGGAGCGACCGTTCCCCTCGGCCCTGGGCCGTCCCCCTGGGCTGTCCCCCTGGCCTCCTCCTATGCGCTACCTCTATCTCCATGGCCTGGCCTCCGGCCCCAAATCGGCGAAGGCGAAGTATTTGCAAGCTCGCTTTCGCGATCGCGGCCTCGACCTGGAAATGCGGGATTTCAACCTAGACGATACAGGCGAATTTAACTTTGCCAGCCTCACCCTCAGCCGCAAGATCGCCCAAACCCAAGCCTGGATTGCCCAAAGCCCCGAACCAGTGATCCTGATTGGCTCCAGCCTGGGGGGCCTCACCGCCGCCTGGGTCGCCCAGAACAACCCCCAGGTGGTCCGCCAGGTGCTGCTGGCCCCGGCCCTGGACATGGCCGTCGTCTGGCTATCGGCCCTGGGCCGAGCCGAACTGCGACGCTGGCGCGAAACCGGGCAGCGGGAGCTGTTCCACTATGGCCTAGGGGAACCGCGCCCCTTGGACTACGGCTTTGTGACCGACCTGGGCAGCTACGATGAAGGCCAACTCCAGCGCGCCCTCCCCACCCTGATTCTCCACGGCCAACAGGATGACGTGATCCCCATCCAAGCCAGTCAACAATTCGCCGCCAGCCGCCACTGGGTCCAACTCCAAGCCCTCCCCGGCGACCACAGCCTCGGCAGCGCCGTCTCAACGATCTGGCGAGAGATCAAGAGCTTTTGCAAGCTGCCCTAAAATCAATCCAGACTGGGCTCCCCACCTCCCCATCCTCCAAGCTCTCCACCTCCCCATCCCCCAAGCTCCCCACCTCCCCACCCCCCTTAGAACCAACACCAGTCCGCTATGCTTAAACCACCGCCCTCCAGGCCTCTCCTGGCCGCCCTGCCATGCTGCCCTTCATCCGCGCCGATCTAGCCCAATTCAGCGGCTACGCCCCACACACCGATGGCGAAGCCCAGCCCGCACAAGTCGATATCCTCGACACCAATGAATGTCCCTATGACCTGCCCCCCGCGCTGAAGGACAAACTGGCCTGGCAGCTCCAGCAGCAAATTTCCAGCAACCGCTACCCCGATGGGGGCCATGGTGCTTTGCGCGGGGCGATCGCCGACTACGTCAGCGAGACCGCCGGAGCCCCCGCCTCCAACTTCAGCCCCGACCACATCACCGTCGGCAATGGCTCGGACGAGCTGATTCGCTCCTTGATCATTGCCACCTGCCTGGGCGGTGCAGGCTCGGTCCTCGTGGCCAACCCCAGCTTCTCCATGTACGGCATCATCGCCCAAACCCTGGGGGTGCCCGTGGTTGATGTGGGGCGAAATCCCCAAACCTTTGCCCTGGATCTGGAAGCGGCCCAGGGGCGATCGCCCACCCCGCTGGCCCCCCCGTGCGGCTAGTGTTCATGGTCCACCCCAACTCCCCCACCGCCAACGCCCTCACCGCCGCCGAAATCGATTGGCTGCGCAGCTGCCCGCCTCAACCCTGGTGGCGATCGATGAGCCTACTACGAGTTCAGCCGCCAAACCCTAGTGGCCGAGGTGCTCCGCCGCCCCAACTGGGTGATCACCCGCACCTTTTCCAAGGCCTTTCGCCTCGCAGCCCACCGGGTGGGCTACGGCGTCGCCCACCCTGACCTGATCCGGGTGTTGGAACAACTGCGCCTGCCCTACAACCTCCCCAGCCTGACCCAAGCCGCCGCCCAGGTGGCCCTGGCCCAGCGCCGCGAGCTGTTGGCCGTGGTGGATGAGTTGCTGGGAGAGCGCGATCGCCTCCACCAGGCCCTCAGCGCCCTGCCCCAACTGCGCTGCTACCCCAGCCAGGCCAATTTCCTCTACCTCCAGCTCCAGCCAGGCACCGCCGCCGATCCCGCCGCCGTTCTCGACCAACTGCGCCGCCAGCTCAAAGCCCAGGGCAGCCTAGTGCGCCACACAGGCGGCGGCCTGCGCATCACCATCGGCAGCCCCGCCGAAAACCAGCGCACCCAGGCCCATTTGGTCCAGGCCCTGGGAGCGCTTTAGTCGGCTGTCCACCCCACAACGGCCCGGTTCAGAGCCTCTGCTTGCGCACCTCGGCGATCGTCTCCGGGAAAATCCCGACAATCAGCCCCAGGGCCTCATCGGGCACCTGGGCCACGATGTCTGGGTCAAAGTAATTTTCAAACTGGCTCAAGAGCTGCCGCGCCCGATCCTCCGGGGAGCTGCTATCCGTCAATTGGCGGGCCAGGATCGTCCACTGGCGTCGGATCCGATAGGCCTCTTCCCGCTCCTGAACCGATGTAGGCGGAGCGAGCTGTAGGTTACCAACGGGGACGATCGCCTCACAATCCCGATCAAAAATACCCCCCACAGCGGCACCAGGCCCCGCAAAATCTGCATAAAACCGTTTACAGAGGATCAAGCCATTGCGGCGGCGACGACTGACAATCAATAGCTGACCGGCTTTGATCTGCTCCAACATATGGGCAATCCAATGGGCAATCCAGCAATGGGGTAAGAGCAATCCAGGGAAGCGGGGAGCGGCCCCCAAGCTGCTGCAAGCTGGGGCAAGCTCCCCGACAGCAGAGCGATTCCCTGAAAATGCCAGTTCAAAACGCCAGTTCAAAACGCCAGTTCAAGAACGACGGTGTGGAAATGACGGTTCAAAAGCGACGGTTCAGAGGAGAAAGCGCTACTGAGAGAAGAAAAGCTGTTGGGAGAAAAAGAGCTGTTGAGAGAAAAAGAGCTGTTGAGAGAAAAAAGGTCGGCTTCAGCAGGGCTCCATTCGCTTGAGTTACTGTTCTCTGGATGATGGGTAGACCAGGACAGGCTAACGGCTTCTTGATGAATTGCGAATCAGTGTCGTGGGTCAATGGAATAATTTTTTTTACTTAGAAAATAATGTTTTTAGCCATCGCCCGAACCAGGCTTTCCCCGACTCCCACAGAGCTGGAGTGGCTGATACAGATGGGTTTGGTGGCCTGGCGCGATCGCGCCACGGACCTCCCCACCCCCAGATTCGGCGATCCCGACCTAGCCCCAGGTCGCCACCCCAAAGTCATCGAGCTATAATAAAAGGAGTCCAGGCAGCAGGACTTCCTTCACAGGAGCTTTGCCAATGGATCCCCCTTGGGGCTGTAATGGTTTCGACGGGTTAGTGAACACCACCGTGTGATTCAGGCCGAGAGCGATCTACCTCTCGTAAATCAATGGATCAAAACAAAGTAAATGCGAACAACATCGTATCCTTCTCACGTAAGCCCGCACTTGTTGCTGCTTAAACAAAATCTCTAGTTAGATTTCGTGAGACTTTTGGCGTGACTCCGTTAATCGCATAAAAGTTCAACCCCAACGGATGCTTTTGCAGCGGGTCTCTAGTACCGCTGTGGACTAAGAACTCATTAGAGAAGCCCACCATCGGGGATAAGTGATGGTTCCTGTCTCGGGGGTTAACGAGACTAAGCCTGTGAATGAGCTAAGTGCTAATAACTAGTTCGGACAGCGGTTCGATTCCGCTCAGCTCCATTACAAAAAGTCCCCAGATACATTGAGTTGCATCTGGGGCTTCTTTTTTGGGTGATGGGTCGTAGGTGCAGCTTAAGCTCGATCACCATTGCCTCTCTTTACTCTCGATCTAGAACCAGTCCGCGTGGAAGGTGCCTTCTTTGTCGGTGCGCAGGAAGGTGTGGGCTCCGAAGTAGTCCCGCTGGGCCTGGGTAAGGTTTTGGGGGAGGCGATCGCGGCGATAGCTATCGAAGTAATCCAGCGACGCACCAAAGGCGGGCACGGGAATGCCGTTCTTTGCAGCCAGGGCAATTACCTCGCGCCAAGCGCCCTGGCGGTCCAGGATGGTCTGCTTGAACTCCGGGGCCAAGAGCAGGTTGGCGAGCTGGGGATTGTCGTCATAGGCCTTCTTGATCTTGTTGAGGAAGCGGGCGCGGATGATGCAGCCGCCTTTCCAGATGCGGGCTGTTTCGCCCAGGTCAACGTTGTAGTTGAATTCATCGGAAGCCTTCTTGATCAGCGCCATGCCCTGGGCATAGGAGCAGATCTTGGAGCAGTACATGGCATCGCGCACCATGCCGATCAGGGCCTGGGTATCGCCGTACAGCTCAGGAGTCGGGCCGCTCAGCTCGGTGGAAGCAGCAACGCGCTCGGCCTTGATCGAAGACATGACGCGGGCCGTGACCGCTGCGCCGATGGTGGGGATCGCCACGCCCATTTCTAGGGCATTCACAGCGGTCCAGAGGCCCGTGCCCTTTTGACCAGCGGCATCAAGGATCAGCTCCACTAAGGGCTTGCCGGTCTCTTCATCCATTTTGGTGAAGATGTCGGCGGTGATTTCGATCAAGAAGGAGTCCAGCTCTTCGGTTTTGTTCCAAGCGGAGAAGACCTCGTGGAGCTGCTTGTGGTCCAGGCCGCCGATGTTCTTGAGTAGATCGTAGGCTTCGGCGATCAGCTGCATGTCGCCATACTCAATGCCGTTGTGGACCATCTTGACGTAGTGGCCTGCGCCGCCAGGGCCGACGTAGGTAACGCAGGGGCCATCATCCACCTGGGCGGCGATTTTGCGGACGATGGGCTCGATTGAGTCGTAGGCCGCCTTAGTGCCGCCGGGCATGAGACTGGGGCCATTCAAGGCCCCCTCTTCGCCACCGCTGACACCCATGCCGATGAAGCGCAGGCCGGTGGGCTCTAGCTCCTTCACACGGCGCTCGGTGTCGGTGTAGAGGGAGTTGCCGCCGTCGATGATCATGTCATCTTTATCCAGCAGGGGCTTGAGCTGCTCGATCACCGCATCCACCGGGGCACCGGCCTTGACCATGACCAGGATGCGGCGGGGGCGCTCCAAGAGGCCGACAAATTCTTCGAGGGAGTAGGCGGCTTTGGCATTTTTGCCCTGGGCGCGCTCGGCCATGAATTTCTCGGTCTTGTCGGGGGAGCGGTTGTAGACGGCGATGGGGAAGCCGTTGCGCTCCACATTCAGGGCTAGGTTTTCGCCCATGACGGCGAGGCCGATGACGCCGAAGCTTTGGGTGCTCATAGACAAATTCTGTAGGAGGTTCTCTAGGGGACAGGGGCAGGCCAGGAAATGCCTTGGAAATGCCTTGGAAATGCCTGGATAGTGGCGAGGGGGTAGATGCAAAGGCTGAATAGTGCGATTTCAGGGCATTTAGGCCCAGCCTAGCTTGGTTGTTTGGGGATGATTGGGAAGAAGAGATTAAATTTCGGCTTGGGAAGAGAATTCTGACAAAATCGCCCCAAGGCTGACTGGGCCAGGCATCGCGGGGATCGCCCATTGGCCCTGGCATTGGCGCGGGGGCACGGGGAATTGGGGGGAGATCGCCATCCATTCCTAACTTTTTCTACAAATCGCGACAGTGCCTTAAGCAGCGGGCAAGCAGCGGAGAGGGACAGGGACAAATCGGCCTGCTCCCCCGCCCAAGCCTCCCCCCAATCCTTAAAATGGAACCGTCTTTTTCTTTGCTGGCTGCTGCATCCCATGGCTCCTCCCTGGCTCACCCTGGTCACTGGCGAACCCTATCAACCCGCCCGCGCCTACTACCAGCTCCCCGGTGAAGCCAAGGCCTTGACCGACTGCTTCCAGCGGCTGGACTGCATGGTGCCGGGCAACCGCAAGGGCCTGTGGCTGTGGCAATTTGAAGCCGAGGCCAAGCGACTGCGCTTTGAGCGCCTCTACCGCCAGCTCAAGGCCAACGAACGTCCGGTCACCCTGGGGCAGTTTGAACTCTCCGCCGAAGGGGCCAGGCTGACGGTATTTTCCTTTGACCGGCTGCTCCAGGCAATTCCATTTTTGACAAGCACCTGACTCGCCAGGTGGCCACCGCTGACCACATGCGTCTGGTCAATCATTTTTTGCCCCCGGCGAGGTTAAGCAGCCCCTGGGCTACAAGCCCTTGGAGAAACTGTTGGAGGGGGAGTACATCCAGCCCTCCCGCGCCGCTGAGGTGCTGGCCAAGGTGGAGGAGCTGGCCAGCCTGGGCAGCGATGCCACGGCACGGATGTTGGAGATTACGAGTTTTTTGGAGGCGATCGCCCAAGAACCCCGCCCAGCGGTAGAGGAACTGCCGATCAATTTCTACGAAGACGGGATCATCTCCCTGGAGATGGTTCTGAACACCCGGCGCAAGGAGGCGATGGAGAGCTGGGGCAATTCCTACGGAAGCTTGCGAAGCGATCGCAACTGAGATCGCCATTGCCCCCTGAACGACTGGCCAATGGCCTTGCTTGGCAGGACGTTCGGCGGAACGTCCCTACCGGCGCACAATGGGGATTCGTGAAGCCCCGACTTCCCTAGGCGTAATTCATCACCCGCACCACCGGCCCGGACGGCAAGCTGCCCGGCTGCAGCGTCATCTGATTGCCAATGCGCTCCACCGCCATGCCCTGGGCCACCGCCAGGAAGGCATCGATCGCTTCGACTGGGCAGGTCGCTGCATCGGAGGCCGCCGTGCGGTACTGGGTCGGGATCACCAGCTTCGGATTCAACACCTGGATCGCCGCCATGGCCTCCTCTGGGGTGTAGGCCTTTGGCCCCCCAGACACGGGCACCAGCAACACATCCGGCGTGCCCATCAAAATCTTCTGCTCAACCGTAATCGGAGCCGCCGCTCCGCCCAGGTGCAGCACCTTGATGCCGCCTTGGGTCCAGTTCCAGGCCACATTCACCCCAAAACGACGGCCTTGGACGCGATCGTGGTCCGTGCGAATGCCCTGGATCTGCTGATTGCCCAATTGATAGACACCGGGCTGGAACAGGATCCTCGGATCCCCCGGCAGATCTTCCACATAGCCTTCATCGAACAGGCGGCTGCTGATCATCACCAGATCCACATCCACCTGGGGCGCAGCATAGCCCTGGGTGCAGCCAATTTTGCGAAACGGGTTGACCATGACCTCCTGGCCATCTCCCTGGAAGACAAAGCAGCTATGGCCCAGGTATCTGATCGCCAGGCCGGGGGTCTGGGCATTGGCTTGGCCCAGGTGAGGGAGCAGGCTGCTGCTGGCGATCGCCCCAACACCGGCACTGGCTGCAAACAAAAACTGTCGCCGTTTCATAGTCACAAGGTTAGGGTCAACGGTAGGGAGAAAGGGACCAATGCCTCAAAAGCTTACCTGACACTAGGCCGCCTGGGCGGGATCGGCGATCGCTGCCAAAAAGTTAGCCAACAGTTGCTTACCAGCCTGGGTCAAGACGCTCTCTGGATGAAACTGGACGCCTTGGATATGGGGATAGTTCCGATGGCGCACCGCCATAATCGTCCCATCATCTACCCAGGCGGTAATTTCCAACACCCCAGGGCAGCTCTGGCGATCGATCACCAAACTGTGATAACGAGTCGCCGTCATGGGATTGTCAATGCCCGCAAACAGGCCCTGGTCGCTGTGGTGAACCTGGGAGACCTTGCCATGCATCAGCACGGGAGCCGAGACAATATCGCCGCCAAACACCTGGCCAATGCTCTGGTGACCCAGGCAGACCCCCAGCAGCGGCGTCGTTGGCCCCAGCTTTTCCACCACCTCCAAGGAAATGCCCGCATCTTCCGGTCGCTTTGGCCCCGGCGAAATCACAATGCCATCGGGCTGGAGAGCCTGGATTTCCGCCAACGTAATTTTGTCATTGCGCACCACCCGCACCTCCGCCGCCACGGGGTAGGTCTGGCCCAGCTCCCGCAGGTACTGCACCAGGTTGTAGGTGAAGCTGTCGTAGTTGTCGATGACGAGGATCAAGGGAGGATGGGAAGAAAGGACGGGGAGTTGTCCAACTATCCTATCGCTCCCCCAGGCCATATGAACGTCAAAGCTGCGCCCGTATCAATTGCCAGAGGGGCGGCAGCAGTAGGGATGCGGCAACAACAATGGAAACCAGGGCAGAAATCAGCACCGCTCCAGCGGCGCAGTCCTTGGCGATCTTGGCGAGTTCGTGGTACGTCTGCTGAACCGTGAGGTCCACGACGGATTCCAGGGCCGTATTGATCAGCTCCAGGGTCATGACCGCGCCGACGGTGAGAGCCAGGATCGCCACTTCGACGGGCTGGAGATGCAGGGCCACGGCCACCGTCAGGACCGCAATGCCGACCAAAACATGGATTTTGAAGTTGCGCTGGGTGCTGAAGGCGTAGGTGATCCCAGCCCAGGCATATTTGAAGCTGACAAACAGGTTTGAAGCCACATGCCAGGAGTAGCCCCGCTGAACCGGCTTCGCGATCGGGGGCGTCGGGGTGGGGGAGGCGGCGGCCTGGGTGTCCTGAGCCATGGAAGGATCCAAACGAAGGGGCAAAGGGGAGTTGCGGGTCAAGGAATGGGCGATGCGGGGCAACTGCAGAATAACTGGACAGCGCCGGGGGAGTGCCGGGGGAGCGCCTGGAGCCCAAATGTCCATCTAAATCTTGGGCATCGGAAATCAGATTGCCCACCGTGGAATTGTCCAGGCGCGCCCACATTACACCTTAACGCGCTCCCCGTTAATGGCGCGGCGCGGCCCATCGGGCCAGTTGTCAGCGCCGGCCAGCCCTAGGGGATATGCTGAGCGGCCTGGATGAGCTGGGCCTGCCGTTGCAACATTCGCGTCAGGCTCTCCTCATCAGGATGGTCCCAGCCCAGCAGGTGCAACAGGCCATGGCTGGCTAACCATTGCAGCTCCGTGGCGAGGCTGTGGCCTTGGCTTTCGGCTTGGCGCTGGGCGGTGTCGATGGAAATGATGATGTCGCCCAGGGGCAGGGGCTCGCCGGGGGGCAGGGGTGGGGCGTCTACTTCGAGGGCGGCGAAGGAAAGCACGTCCGTGGGCTGGTCTTTTTGGCGGTAGTCACGGTTGAGGGCTTGGACTTCGGCATCGGTGGTGAGGATGAGGCTGATTTCATAGGCTGCCTCGGTCTCAGCATCGCAACCTCCGCCGATCTGGGCGAGTTCATCCGCCATTTGTCCCAGCCAGGTGGCAAAGAGTTGTTCCCATTGCTCGGTGGAGATGGGGCCGTTGACGCGGTCTTGGACGGCGAGGTCGAGGGGGAATGGGGGAGTGGTTGTTGCAACGGCCATGGCACTAGAAATGGGCAATGATTGCCTGCACTCCCCCCTCGGGAGGGGAATCTGTTGGGGTTATAGGATCTGGAGCAGCTCAGGGCTTGGTGAGGTAGGCCAGGCCCAGGAGCAGGGTGAGCAGCCCGATCGCCGTCAGGCCAAAGTGCTTGAGCGATTTCGCCCCCTTGGCGACCATGTTGCGCATGGCCAGTTTGACGAAGCTGGCGGGGGGCTCTTGGGCGGGGCCGGGGGCCAGGTCAGGGATCGTTGCAGGGGCGGTGACGGCTTCATTGGTTTCAGGCATGGCTGGGTTGGCGATGGGGATAGCGAGATGGGGAAGCGATAGGGGGATAGTCTGCCTTCAGGATAGCGCCCAGCTCGGGGCCGATCGGCCTAGGCAGTGATTTGGTTTTCCTGGCGCAGGTAGCTCTGGATGAAGGCATCGAGGTCGCCATCCATCACGTCTGCGATCGCCGTCGTCTCCGCCGCAGTCCGCAAATCCTTGACCATTTGGTAGGGATGGAAGACATAGTTGCGGATCTGCTGGCCCCAGGCGGCTTCGACGATGTCGCCGCGAATTTCGGCGATTTCTTGGATGCGCTGTTCCTGGGCGATCACCAGGAGTTTGGCCTTGAGCAGGGCCAGGGCTTTTTCTTTGTTTTGGAGCTGCGATCGCTCCTGGGTACAGCGCACCGCCAGGCCCGTGGGCAGGTGGGTAATGCGCACCGCCGTTTCCACCTTATTGACGTTCTGGCCGCCCTTGCCGCCGGAGCGGGTGGTGGTGATTTCCAGATCCTTGTCGGGAATGTCCAGCTTGACGTCATGGTCCAGGACAGGCATCACCTCCACCCCGGCAAAGCTGGTTTGGCGCTTGCCGTTGGAATTAAAGGGCGAAATCCGCACGAGGCGATGGGTGCCCTTCTCGGACTTGAGGTAGCCAAAGGCATAGCGCCCTTCGATTTCCAGGGTGGCGGATTTAATCCCTGCCTCTTCCCCTTCGGAAATCTCGGCGAGGGTGATTTTATAGCCCTGCTTTTCGGCCCAGCGGCTGTACATGCGCAGCAGCATTTCGGCCCAGTCCTGGGCATCGGTGCCCCCGGCTCCGGCGTTGATGCTCAGCACCGCGCCTTCTTTGTCATAGGGGCCGGAGAGCAACTGGCGCAGATCCCACTGGGTCAGGGCCTTGTCGAGCTGGGCGAGGGTTTGCTCCGCTTCGGCTTGGAGGCTGGCATCGGCTTCGAGTTCTAGCAGCTCGGCGATCGCCTGGGTATCCTCCACCTGCTGCTGCCAATCCTTGATTTGCTGAAGATTGGATTTCAGCTCATCCAGTTCTTTGAGGGTGGGTTGAGCCTGGGCCGGATCATCCCAAAAGCCGGGCTGTGAGGCGACCTGTTCCAGGTCGGCAATTTTGGCGCTGAGGGCAGGAACGTCAAAGACAGTCCTGGGTTTTCCCCAGGCGTTGGGAGAGCAAATTGATTTCGCGTTTGATTTCTTGAGCGTCGAACATGGGTTTTTGTCAAGCCGATATAAAACCAACTCCTATTGTAATTGCCCATGGGATAGGGCCAACCCAGGGCCGACCCACCAGCCATTACCGCGATCGCCCCCGCCCCAAGGTCGTGATATACAACACTGCCTCATCCTCAGGAATACCCAGCAGCTCATTTACCTGATCATCAAAAAAGCCCGCAATGCCGCTGACTCCCAGACCCAGGCGAATCGCCGCCAAGTTCAAGCGCTGGCCCAGGTGCCCGGCGTCGAGGTGCAGATAGCGATAGGCGCGATCGCCATATTTCTCCACCGCCGCCTTCAGATCCGCCGTATGAAACAACACCGCTGCCGCATCCCGCCCCAGGTCCTGGCCCAGACAGAGATAATGCAGCTCCCGCCGGAAATTCTTAAAGCGAATCTGGCGCAGCTCCTGGGCCTTGGGCGCGTAGTAATAGCAGCCTGCATCCAGGCCCGTCACCCCGGAGACGGCCACAAAGGTTTCCACCAGGCCCAGATCAAAGTAATCGGGCGCTTCGTCCAGGCCCTGGAGCAGGTAAGCCTCGGGCTGGTAGGTGAAATGGAGCAGGGCCTGGAGGTCACCGAGGCTGAGGTCCGCGCCGCTGTAGGCGCGGGTGGAGCGGCGCTGGAACATCGTCTCCCGCAGGCCCTTGAGGTCGCGGCCCCAGTCGATTGGTTCGGATTGTAGGGGGAGGCGATCGCAAAAGGGAAAGTTGTATTTATCCTCAACGACATCCGCCACCGGCTCAGGCGGCTTGGGTGCAGCCCCGGCAATGAACGGCTCACAGCTAAAGCCGGTGCTCTTGGGCAGCTTGCGCCAGTTGAGCGTCGCCCCAAACTCGGCGCTGATTTGGCTGGCCTGGTGCAGGGCCAGCAGCAGCTCGTCTTCTTCGAGCGAGCCAAATTCTGCGGTGGCGGGGGAGGCCAGGGCAGTGGTGAGGTGGGGCAGGTTTTGGTCGATGTCGAGGCGATCGGCCAGGGCGGCAACGGCGATCGCCCCCTCCAAGTCCCCATCCAGATACAACAGCTCATTCACCGCCCCATCCACAAAGCCGCCGATCAGATGGGGGCAAAAATCCACCAGCGCCGCCGCCAGCTCCAAATTCCCCAGCAAATGGCCCGTATCCAAGCAAATGCGGCGGTAGGCCCGCGCCTGGTAGCGCCAGGCAGAGCGCTCAAACATCGCCGTGATCACCAGGGCCAGGTGGGTGTTCTCCAAATTGGGATGCCACAAACAAGCTTCCCGCAGTTGGGGCCAGCGATCCTCGTCCCAAAAGCGCACCAGGCTGTGGTTGTGGGGCTGGTAGCTATAGACCCCCGCCGCCAGCGATCGCCCCTGGGCATCGACCCCCAGGCCGCTAGACACCAGATAAATTTCTGCGGGATAGAGCCCCCCCGCCGAAGGAGCCGCCCGCAAATACAGCGGCCCATTGGGGGTCGCAATCTCCCGAGTGAGGCCGTAGCTGCACAGGAAAAATTGAGACAACCGCGCCAGGAGTGGGTTGGCCAAGGTGGCGGCTTCCACCTCGACCAGGCTGCCCTCCACATAGGGCTTGAGGTCCACCACCGCCCCAATCTGGTAGATCTTAAAGCCCTCGGGCTGCTGGCTCCAATCTAGGGCGCGTCCCTGCTGGGCCAGGGTTTCGGGGTGATATTTCGTGCGCTCATGGTAATGCTGCGCGAGGGAAAAGCAGGCATCCATTGGGGTTAGGGGAAGGGGGGGGTTAGGGAGGAGGGGGTTAGGG
>JAAUQQ010000103.1 GCA_012032745.1 Synechococcales cyanobacterium RM1_1_8 | reverse complement strand
ATTGGGCAGGAGCCTGCATCGAGCGCCTCGCCCAGCGCAAACAGCTCAACGGCTATCTCGACGGTAGTTTTCGCCCAGAGAACCATCTCACCGCGCGGAGTATGCCGTCCTGATGCTCAACAGTTTCCCAAAACACGGACAGCTATCGGGGACGTTCCAAATTTTAAGGACTTGTCGCCACAACATTGGGCCTACAAGGCAATGCGACTCGCTTACCAAAAACGCATTCTGATTGGCTACCCAGATAATACCCTACGTCCCGATCGCCCCATTAGTCGTGCGGAGGCGATCGCCATTCTCTACAATCTAAGCTCCCCCAAATTTGATGATGGTGATTTGAGGGAGTGGGATCTTCCCCGTTTTCCGTTGCCCGACAACCCCGAACGGCTCTTAACTGAACAGTTTGAGGATGCGGCTAAAATTCCAAACTGGGCAAAGCCAAGTTTGGCCGGAGCCGCTGCTGGGTTTATGGTGGTCGATTATCCCCAGGGCAAAAATATGCGCCCCAAAAATGACGCGACCCGCGCAGAAGCTGCGGCCTTTTTGTGTCAGGCGGCAGAGCTAGATGGCTTGGTTCCCGTGGCAGCGGTCGTAGGTATGCGCAAGTTTACTCAATCACCGGAATGGCAACGACTGTTACGGGCTAGGGCAGAGGGAAAACTGGGCTGGTTCGATACACAACGGCAGGTAGCGGTGATCGCTCAAACAGCGCCGGGTTGGAAGCTATTAAGCTTAGGGAAACCCCAAGAGAATCGGGTGGCGGCTTGGTTTGAAGATGCGAATCAAGTCCAGAAGAGCGGATTTTTAGATCTCCAGGGGCGAGTGCGATCGCCCCCCAGTTCGATGCCGCAGGCAATTTTTCAGAAGGCTTGGCTTGGATAAAAAAGGATGACAAAGTCGGGTTTATCGATGCTAGAGGCGAGCTTGTGATTCTGCCAAAGTTTAATCAAGCTCAGCCCTTTAAAGAAAACTTAGCTGCGGTTCGCCTTGATAATCGATGGGGGTTTATTGATCGCGAGGGCAGCTTGCTCATTCCCGCTCAATTTTATCAAGTTGCCCCCTTCTCGGAAGGGCTGTCCCGGATTGAAGCCACCCCCGTAGAGCTATTTTCTCCCCGTAAGTTTGGCTTTATCGATCGCACGGGTAAAACAGTGATTGAGCCTCAGTTTGACTGGGCAGAACCGTTCTCCTCAGGGTTGGCCTATGTCGGGATTTACTCAGCCAATAGTCTTGGGTCTCAGACGGGATATATCACCCCCACAGGGCAGTGGGTGATGCAAGACATCCCAGGTGCTGGAGCAAGTTTCTCCGAAGGGTTAGCCGCCCGAAGGGTTCAGAGACCCGTAGATCCGCTGCAGCCTTTCAACCTGGAATATGACTATGGCTATGCAAATCCTCAAGGTCAATGGGTCATTTCACCCCAAATGCTGTCTAGCCAATCAGGACTCACCTCGATTCAGCAGGCTGGCCCGTTTCAATCGGGGATTTGCGGTGATTAAAACGGCGATCGCTTTGGCATCATCAATCGCCAGGGCAAGCTTGTAGCGCCTCCCATCTTCTCTCAGATCGATAGCATCGAAAATGGCTATGCCTATGTTAATTATGGTGGACAGATGGTGACTTACATCGGTGGATACAATGGCACAGCAACCCCAATATTAGAACAAGCATTTCGGGGTGGCCGTTGGGGATATATCAAGTTGTGAGGGACGATTCCTTCTCTTCTCTTTAAGTTTAGTTTCCCAGGCAGTTTAAGCGCTGGAGAGGCAAGTCAATGTTAGAGACGCTTTGACGGAACATCCAATCGGCAAATCCTGGATAATTATTTATGGCGATCGCCTCCGCCAAACCCAAGGCCTGCTCAAGGGGCGGCAAAGACTACTGAAACATCGATTGGGATTGTACAAAGCGCTGGTCGAGATCAATCGTTTTGTTAAGCTTCGCAATTAATCCCTGCTGCATTTTGCGACAGGGCTGTACTCAACCGTTGGGCTGTGCTAATCGCTCTAGGATCAACACCCCCAGCGCGCAATTCGCCCCAGATACGCTGGCTAATTGAGAACCTCCGTGGGATCACAAAATGTCTGAGAATTTGCCAAAGCCACCAAAATGCATTGCCCCCCAGAGATTAACGGTGGGGACAATGCATCTCACCCATTACCTGGATTGCTTAACCAACTAGCATCTTCACTTTGTTCATAATGCCCACCGGATCAATCCCCTGGTGAGGATACTGTTCCCACAGACCGCCGCAGCCTTCCTCATGGGTCGCCAGGCTAGCAAATTTCGGCGTCAGCCCCCGCTCCAGCAGCCAGGTGCCAAAGCGGCTCCCCAGGCCCGTGCGCTTGTTAAAGGGCTCAACGGTGATCACAAAAGGCGACTTGCCAATCTTGGCGATGGTCTCCTCATCCACTACATTCAGCGTGCCCTTGTTGATCAAGCCCACATCGATGCCCTCCTGCTTGAGACGCTCCACCGCATCCAAAGCCCGGTAAACTGCATCCCCAAAGGCGACAATATAGCCAGCACTACCTTCGCGGATCACATCGTCCTTGCCGGAGACAAATTTGTAATCGCCACCAAAGAAGTCATTGCCCTCGGTATCCAAAACCATAGGCACCTTAGAACGGGTGGAGAAGATGAAGCGCAGGCCGGGGTCGTTGAACACCGATTTCACGCAGGCGGTCATTTGGTTGGCATCGACGGGGAAGTAAAGCTTGGTGGGGTAGCCATCATCCAAACCGTTGTCGGCAAACATATTGTTGATGCCGAAGTGGCAGGTGTTGTCTGCCATGTCGTCAATGCCCGCATGGGAGAAGTGGCACAGCAGGTTGGAATTGTTCAAGCGAGCCATGGTGATCTCGGAAATGCACATTTCCAAGAAGGCGCTGAAGGTGGCAAAGATGCCCTGCTTGCCCTTTTCCATGCCAAAGCCCGCCGCAGCGGAAAGGTTGCCCCGCTCCTGGATGCCGCCGCTAATGAAAATCTCAGGGTAGGCTTCGCGGATGTGGACCAGGCCGCAGGAGCCTTCCAGGTCGCTGTCCACCACGAGGACGCTGTCCTTGCGCTCCTGTTCGCCCATGCCGCCCAGGACTTCCACCACCGCTTGGCCAAAGACGTTGCGGTTGGAGCCCATCTTGTCCGAGGCACCGATGAACTGGTAGTCGTTCTTGGGGGCGACAGTGTTCTTGAGAATCTCCGCAGCGGAGGGGTGGCCTTTGGATTCGAGGTAGGCGATCGCCGCCTTAACCGAAATCACATCATGGCCATGGTTAGAGCCTTCCAGCCCTTCAATGCCGGGGCACATGGGGCGCTTGATGATCACCGCAAAGGGACCAGGGGTACTGATGGCTTCGCAGATGCAGGAATAGAGCGCATCGATGTCTTCGCCATTGCACTCATTGGTCTTGAGGCCATGACCTTCCAGGGTCTGCTTGACGCTGTAGCCGCCCAGGTATTTGGAGGGGTTACCGGCGATGGTGACGTCGTTGTCGTCGATTAATAGCTTGACGTTGATATGCTGGGCCACGGCCAGACGAGCCGCTTCAGCATCGTTACCCTCCTGCTGGGAGCCATCGGAGCCCAGGCAGAAGGCAATCTTGCCGGGGTTGGCCAGGGCAACGCCGTTGACATAGGGCCACATATGGCCGAGGCGACCGGAGCTGAACTTAACGCCGGGGGTCAGGCCCAGCTCGGGGTGACCGGGCAGCTTGGAGTTGGCGGCGCGGTACTGCATGAGCTGCTCAGCGGGCAGGTCACCAGCCAGGGTGGCCATCAGGTACTGGGTGCCGACGCGGTGCCCGGCTTCGTCGAAGAAGGTGGGGATGTAACTATCAGGCTGGCTCTTGAACAGGGCATCGAGGATCATCACCTCAGGCACGGTATCGTAGGGGCCACCCGTGTGGCCACCCACGCCCCGCGCTGCCCCCGTTGCGGTGAAAAAGACGATCGCATCCCGGCAAAGCTGGATATTGGCCTTCAGCGCTTCCCGTTGGTCCTCGGTAAGGGTAGTTACCGATGGATCTAGGGAGATGGATTTGTACTGATTCAGATCAATCGGAAAAGTGCCCAGCTCAATACCCATAACTTTGATATCTCCTAAATAGATGTCTTCATCTGGTCCAGTTGACAGGCCAGCCAGCGGCCCAGCCCAGCCAAACAGCCAGATAGCTAGCCCTGGGACTGTTCAACATGAACCTGTGGATTATCTTCGTTGATTTTGGGGCCAGGGTCTAGCCAATTCCAGGGGAGCAGCGGTGTGGAGTTGCGTTTTTTACTCGCGTTTTTCAAAGGGTCAAGTAAAAAACTGGCCGCAGTCAGACCAAACAGAGGTCATGCTGTAAGCTGGCCAGCCTCCAGAACCCAGCAACGCTCAAGGCGCTGGCGCAGCAGGCTGCGGCTCTGGGAGATCCACTGGGTTGTGCTCCAGACTTGCAGGGCCTGGCTGGGGCTATCCACCCTCACCCACAGGGGGCATAGCTCCGGCAGTGGCATTCTAGTCCTAGTTCCAGGAGCCGTTGATAGGCTTGCCAGCGATCGAGGCAGTGAATTTCAAACATAGGATTTTGGGAAAAAAGGGGGAGGTAGACAGCAACCGTTCCAAAAAATCTTTGAAATAATCAGCTCGGCTTATTGAGAATCATTCCCCAGGAAAAACGGGGTGTAATCTTGCCTGGGATGGGCGGGGCAGTTTCGACTGCACAGTTTGCCTATGATAAAATTGAGATCATGCATCAATCACCTTCGACCTAGCCAAGGTATTATTCTTGCTGTTTCGCAGATTCCCCGGCACTGCTAATCTGCTGCATCCAAAGAATGATTGTGTTGTGACTAATTCCAGATATTTTCTCGATTTCTCTATATTTCATACCGCTTTTACGCATATTGATACAGATATTCCTGATCTCTAACGGATATCCCCGAGGCTTGTAGCAATCCAAGAACTGCTTGCCACAATGTTTGCAAATGTAGTTTTGCCTACCCTGGCGTCGTCCATTCTTGTTGATTTCGCCGGATTGGCAGTGGGGACATTTCATGACGTTTCTGTGCAAGATGTTTTTTCCTAGAAAGCCATCTCTGGAATTTTTTAACTTGAGGTTTGACAGTGATTCCGATATCTAAGCTGATCCCCTTTCCATCTTCAGACAGTTCCCTTCAAAGCTGCTAGAGTGAAACCCGAAACCCATCACTACTAACAATCCTTTGCCTAGCTCTGCCTCCGGGCGAGCCGGAGCAATAAGGGTTTAATCCAGGGAGAAACAATGTCCAATATTCCAGCGGCTGTACAAACCCCGATCCGCGCTTTTGGCGAAGTTGAGCAAAATGTAATCCTGCTAGACCTGTCTGTCACAGAGCCGGTCTGCGAGGGGCTAAATATTGCCTTAGCCAGTTTTCAAGCCCTTTACTTGCAGTATCAAAAACATCATTTTGTTGTAGAAGGCGCTGAGTTCTACAGCATCCATGAATTTTTTGAGGAATCCTACGGAGCAGCCCAGGGCCATGCCCACGATGTTGGCGAGCGCCTAGATGGCTTGGGCGGCACCCCAGCGGCCAGCTTCACGAAGCTGGCAGAGCTGTGCTGTTTTGAGCCGGAGGCCGATGGCAATTTCAACTGTCGCCAGATGATTGAGCATGACCTGGCAGCGGAGCAGACTGTGATCCAGATGTTGCGCCGCCAGGCTGCCCAAGCGGAGAGCTTGGGCGATCGCGCCACCCGCTACCTCTATGAGCAAATTTTGCTGAAAACCGAGGAACGGGCCTACCATCTGGGGCATTTTTTGGTGCCAGACAGCCTGGTGGTCACCCGCTAGGGCGACCACCAGGCTCCCGAGTTGAACAGAGGTTGGCAATGGGGAAAGGGCCATCGGTGAGGGCTTCCCATTGCCGCCGGGAGCAGATTGACTTGGAGGGGCTGGGCGCGATCGCCGCAGCGTGAAAAGCAGTATAAAAAATGGGGCTAGCATTGGCTGGGTCTCCACAACGTTGAGTAGGACAGCTCAGCACAATTCAGTCTCTCACTCAGAACTATAGGCTTATTGAGATAGTTTGTCACCAGCCCAGCAAAGATTATTGAACAGGCGATGCATTTCCCAGGACAATTTGCCCCAGAACCATGGCTGGGAGGGCAGTAGAGCGCCGCAAAGCATGGGCGGTGGTCGTTTTTGGCATTGACATTTCTTCACACAGAGACCAAGGCAGCATTGCTTTCCCCAGAGGGCTGGGCTAGCCTGAAACTGGCTTGGAATGGCGTAGGCGGGGGGCCAAGATCGCCACAGCTCCCCCTGATTCTCCCCAACCACCGCGAGAATACTTGACAGCATTTCTCAAGTAGATCTATGCTGAGCCCAGATCGTCTTATTGACAAACAGTCTCAAAGCAGATCAGTCTCTCCTGTCTGTAATCGAGCTGGCTGTCAAGCCTTGGCTCTGCCTACTGTGGGTATCGTGGGGAGTTGATTTATCAACTAACCGGCCCAACTCTGCGGTTACGCTTCTCCTGCCACTGCTTGCCATGGACCCTATAACGACCCTTCAGCCCACTCCCCAGCTCCCCGTCGCAACCGCGACGAAACCTGCCACCGCCGACTGGCTGTTGCTACTTTTTTTCATCCCCTTCTCAGTCTGGGTGCTCCTGACCTCCTGGAGATGGCGACAGCGGCGTTCCCAGGATCTTAAACATTAGAATCCTGTGGCAGTGCCATGGCACTGCCGTGGCACTACTAATTCAGCAATGCGCTATTCATTCACCACCGTTGCGTTGAGGCATTTTCCATGGGCTGTTCCCATGCCACGAGTTTTTGCATCGTTGGCCAGTTTCGGGGCTATGAGCTCAAAGGCCACAAGATTCGCTACATCCACCTGTGCCAGCTCGAAGCCGAGTACCGCCTCAAACTGGGCAGCGAAGCTCGGGACGATCTGTTGCGAGCAGCCTTAGCTGGCGATTTACAAATTGGTGATTGGGTTGAAGTGTCGGGCCTGCAAGAGGATAGCTCCAAAGGCGGGCGCAAGCGCAAGGCCCATCGCCTGTGTCGCTGTGCCCCCCCGGCCTCGCCACCCCCGGAACCGACAACTGCCCTGGCCGCTGCGGCTCCCAGAGCGGGCGACAATCGAGGGAAAATGAAGGTGTTGGTTTGTCAGAAGTCGAGCTGCTGCAAGCGAGGCGGCAAGGCTGTGATGCAGCAACTCCAGCAACTGGTGTGCGATCGCCATCTGAGTGACCAAGTGACAATCAAAGGTACAGGTTGTATGGGCAAGTGCAGTAAGGGGCCAGTCATCGTCATCGATAAAACCCACTACCGCCAGGTGCGGCCTCGTCTTTTGCCCAGCCTGATTGCTCAGCACATCGATAACAGCTAAACGGGATCGCCCAGGCCAGGAGAAGGGAGGAATCATTATCGATAGAGCCTGCTCAAATCCGGCTGGGCTCGCCCTAATTTTGCCGTTCCCCTCAACCAGCGTTGCCCATGGCAGCGCTGGTTTTCGTTCGTTGAGTGGGAGCTCGGCCTGGCTTCCCTGGGACAGAGCCCACAGGGAAAACATCTCCAGGAATCTGCCTGGCCCTGGATCAGAGCGTTCTTCAGTGCCACGGAAGCCATACCCAGGAGCCCTATCCTTTACAAAGATTCACAACATCTTATTGAGAATCAATCTACACTAACTTTCACCGGCTTGATGACTTTAACTATCATTAGCGAGTCCGTAAAAGTCGCGCTCCCATGGGGGCTCAGATGCTCCGATGGGAGACAGGCCTGGCAACGATTTCGCCAGCAATTCGTTCACCAAGACCGATCCTCTCACTTAGAGTCCCAGGCAGGGGCACTGGACTAGCCTCGGCCCTGCCGGATTCCCCGCTCGATTCTCAAATGAGAGTATTTTTCATTTACGCCTTCTGAATTCCGTTGGAGATGAATCCATGCAAGCCCATGGACATGAGAACATGACCCATCAGATCGTGACCCATCAGATCGTGGCCTATGCTCCCAGGACAAAGACTGGCTGCCCTGGACCCATGCCGCCCAAGGCTGGCCCGCTGAAACTGGCCCAAAGCCCGCCCTCAGCTCTGAAGGCGGAGGCCCTGTGGGTGGCGGTCAGCCCCAGCCTGGGCGTCTTTGATCGCCCTCTGCTGCGGCAGTTGGCCTATCGGGCCACCCTTGCCCAGTGGCAATATGAACAGGATATGGATGAGTCCTGCGCCATTGAACAGGCAGTGGCGTTGCTGGGGGACTATTTGCAGGGCGCGATCGCCAGGGCCTCCCACCAATCCATCTTGTAGGACATGGCCTCGGCGGCGTGGTGGCCCTGCTCTGTGCCCGTCGCCATGCCAAGCTGGTGAGGTCTCTGACGCTGCTGGCCGTGGCGGAGCAGCCTGCGGTGACCTGGCACGCCCACTATTACGTCCAGCGCCACCTCCTGCCCTATTCCCAGACGCGGCTGCTGGCCCAGATGGCGGGGAGCCTCTTTCGCCCCGGTTGCCCCTGCCCTGCCCCACGTCTGGTCCAAGCCCTACAGCGGGATCTGGAGCAAGCGCCACTGCTGCATTCAGCCTGCCACTTGGAGTCTTTGCCCCAGGGCGGCGTGGCGCTGCCGCTGATGGTCTGTGGGGCGGAGGATGATGCGGTGGTCCACCCAGCGGCGTTGCAGGCTTGGTCGCGCTGGCTGAAGTTGGGCGATCGCCCTTGCTGTTTCCCCAGGGCGGCCATTTTTCCACTATACCCAAGCGGCTCCGCTCGCCCGCAAAATCCACAGCTTCTGGAAGTCTCAAAGCATACCCGAGGCCCGAATGCTGTCAGATGGCGAAGATGTAGCTCCCGCATAGCAGCGTTGTAATAATTCTGTAATGGCTGCTTGATAAGCTGCTCTGAAATCTCTATCCATGGGTCGCTGACATGACTTTCTGGAGCTTTGGTGCTGTTTCAGACTGCCCAGGCCCCAGGGAGCAGTACCCATGGCTCACTTTCTAAGGCAGCTACTGGTGAACCTCTACAACAACCTCTTTTTTGCGCCGCTCGACCGTCAGGCCGAATCTGGGGCCGGATCTGGGGCCGGATCTGGGGCCGGATTACGCCCGCCTGGATGGCTTCAGCTCGGACTCTTGGCAGCCCTGCTGGTGGCCCCCAGTGCCCAGGCTGCGGGTACTGATTCTGAGACCGTCATGGCTGAGACCGTCGCCCCGGAAACGGCGATCGCGCTTCCCCTAGACCTTTCCAATCCAGAAGTGTTGAGCCAGGCAGAACCCAGCCTGGATATAGATCGCCTGGACGCGGCGGAACGCCCCGAGGCCTATGGCTTGGATGCAGACAGCCTCGGCCAGGTCACCTCTGTCAACCAACTGCGGGATATCCAGCCCACGGACTGGGCCTATCAGGCGGTCCAATCCCTGGTGGAACGCTACGGCTGCTTGGCAGGCTATCCCGATGGCAGCTTTCGCGGCAACCGAGCCCTGACCCGGTTTGAGTTTGCGGCGGGGCTGAATGCCTGTTTGGATCGCGTGCAGGACTTAATTGCCCAGGGCACCAGCAGCAACGTCACCGCCGAAGACTTTGCCGTCTCCCAGCGGCTCCAGGAAGAATTCCAAGCCGAAATTTCGACACTGCGCAGCCGCGTGGATGCCGTCGAAGCCCGCACGGCCCAGCTCGAAGCCAACCAGTTCTCCCCCAGAACGCGCCTCTCGGGCCAGGTGATTGCCGGTCTCCAGGGCCGCACCAGCAACGAGGCCGATCGCTTCCCCGTCGATGGCATTAAGGACTTCGATGACCCTGGCACCAACATCAATTTGATCAGCAATGTCCAGCTCAGCCTGTTGACCCAATTCAGCCCCCGCAGCCTGTTGCTGATCGGACTGCAATCGGGCCAGGGCAGCACCCGCCCAGCGGCATCCGATGATTCGCGCCTGAGCTATGAAGGCAGCCCCTTGGACGATGCCACCTTTCGCTTGAGCGACCTGACCTATCGACATTTGGTGGGCGATCGCCTCGCCCTGATTGCCGGCAGCCGAGGCGTCAATGGCGTCAGCGTGTTCCGGGGCGCAAACCGAGTCGAAAGCGCTGGCTCCGGTCCGCTCTCCTTCTTTGCCCAGCGCAACCCGATCATCAACATCGGCGCAGGCCAAGCTGGGGCAGGCTTCGACTGGCAGGCCACCGATCGCCTCAGCCTCCAGGGCGTCTACTCCTCCAGCGATGCCAGCAATCCCGAAACCGGCAGCCTGTTTGGCGGCACCTCCAACAACACCACCCTGGGCTTGCAGTTCACCGCCACCCCCACGGATCGCCTCGACCTCGCCTTCAACTACATCAATGCCTACACCCCCACGGGCCAGCTCGGCTTTGGCACAGGCGACAGCCAGGTGAGCTTCAACACACCGCTGAATACCAATGCCTTTGGGGCAACCCTAGCCTGGCGCGTGACGCCAAAACTGACCCTGGGCGGCTGGGGCGGCTACACCAAATCCAACCGGGCCGGGGCCGATGGCTCCGTCGAAACCACCAACTGGATGGCCTTTCTAAACCTGCCGAACCTGTTCGGTGCAGGCAACATGGGGGGCCTCTATGTGGGACAGCCGCCCAAGATTGTCAGCAGCGACTTGCCCAACGGTGAGAACATTCCTGCGTTCTTGCTCCAAGACCCCGACGAGACCGGCGGCCTGCCTGGGACAACCACCCACATCGAAGCCTTCTACCGCTACCAGGTCTCCGATCGCCTCTCCCTCACCCCCGGCGTGATTGTGCTGCTCAATCCGGGCAACCGCCCGGACAGCGACACGGTGACGATCGGCGGCGTCCGGGCCACGCTCACGTTCTAGGTCTGACCGGCTGGCCCAGGGCTTGCATCACCAAATGCCTTGCGTAACCAGGGCCTTGAATAACGTTCCGCTTTCAAACTGACAAACATCCATCACTGGAAATTGGCCATGACTCACATTTCTCGACGGGTTTCGACCATAGTTGGCCTCTCCGCCTTGGCAGCGGGCTGGGGTTGGGTGCCAGGGGCGATCGCCCAGGACAGCATCCCCGTAACCGGCGGTGACATCAACTTTAGCAACGCTCAAATCTATGTCCCCAATGCGGGCGATTCTGGAGCCACCATCATTAACGGTGTCACACCGGACAGCTTTCTGATTCGCACCTCCCAGGGCGACATCCCCATGAATGCAGCCTTTGATCCCCAGATTCTCCCCAGCCTGAGCACGGCCCCAGGCGCAGTTCCCGCCGTGGGCGACACCGGCACGATCAAAGGCTCGCTCTCCTTTGTGGGCTTCACAGCCGATGGCCTCCAGGGGTTTTACTCCAACATCCCAGCGGATCTGAACTTTCAGGTGACCGAAGCCAGCTTTACGGACTTGGGCGCATTCAACCGCTACGATACAGAGCCCTTCGATCTCATCCGCTTTGGCTCCATCTCTACCCCCGTTTCCTTTACCAGCGTCACGGTCACCGATCCCGTGGTCGGGGTGCAATATCAGCCCGATGGCACACCGCCTGAGGATCAGGTGTTGCTGGGGGAAAATATTCCAGCCAGCGCCTACCAACTCACCAGCGATGGCCTGAGCTACCAAGGCCCGATCGCCGCAGATCTCACAGGGGGCGAAGTCTTCATCCCACCAAATATTGGCCTGGGCAATGGCGACCCCGACACCGCAATCTCCACTCCCAATATCGTCACCCCCGCTGAAGCAGTCACATTAGTCGGCTTCACCTCCATTTTTGTCTTCCCAATCAGTACCGTACCGATTGGCACAGCGCTGGGTGAGGGCCAGGGCACCCCCGTCATGCCCACCACCGATGGTGATGGCGATAGCATTTTTCTGCCGCCCGTACCAGATGCGAGCTTTGGCATCTTTGTCTTTGTGATGGTGCCCTCCGGCCTGTGGTTTGACCCACCCACCGCCGAAGCCTTCGCCTTCGAAATGCAGCCTGCGCCCCAGCCGCTGGGCCTAGGCAGCCGCGTCTTTCCGGGCCTGACCGGACGGCGGGAACAAACCTCGCTGTTTACCCAGATCAGCGGCCTGCCCGAAGGCATTGATGCGGACGATCGCTTCACCGTTTCCGTCGGCGATGTCGTCCTCGGTGAATTCACAGCCCAGCAAACCGTGGACTTCCGCCAGTATCGCCAGCAACTGGGCGACCTCCTGGTCAATGGCGAAGGCGTGGAAAGCTTCGTGGTCAGCGGCATCGAGCCCGGCGTCGATCCCAACAACAGCCGGGCCTTCCCGATCAAGCTCGACTTCAACACCCCCACCGCCAGCTTCGAGATGAAGGCCCAGGGCGTGGAATTGGCGGGCAACCAGCCCCCCGTCGCCCGTATGAGCAAAACGCCGATCGCCACTCGATAGCGTTTCCCATAACCTAGCTATCCCATAACCCAGCTCCAGCTCCCCTGAACGGTCATGTCCCGTGGCCATTCAGGGGAGCTTTGTCTTCGGATCCCCCATCGGTTCATAGATCAAATGTTCAAAGAAAACAGAATTTACCCAGCGGGCTACTTATGTTATGGAGGTACCAAAACTCAGACACAGCAATCCCGCCACCAGAACCTAAAACCTAAAACCTAAAACCCAAATCGATTCCCAAGGAATTAAAGTTGCTTTAACAACAAAAGGAGCCCAGCCCAACTCTACCGAAAATAAGATCAGTAGCAACAACCCCACCCAAAATGTCGGACTTGAGGCCAGGGTGTAAGAATAAAGGCGAATGGATCGATCCAACCAGGAGCCTGGTTTCGCTCCCGCCAAGATCCCTAGTCCCAAACCAAATAGCCCCGAAAGCACCCAGGCCAAGAACATCAAGTTAAAGCTGGCGGCAAATCGGCTGGCGATGACTTGAGCGACGGGCTGATTAAAAATACTGGAGGTGCCGAGATTACCCTGAGCCAACTGCCATAGCCAGAGCAAGAAGCGGGTTGTAGCAGGCTGATCCAATCCCCAACGCTCGGCAATCAACTGTCGCTGCTCAGGGCCAATCAGCATCATATCGGCCCCGATATAAGCACCCACCGGATCTATCGGGGATCGTTCGATCAATACAAAGCTCAAAACCGCCACAGCCACCAGCAACACCAGCAACTTCAAACCAGATCTGAGCCCAAATTGCACCATCCAGGGCATCAGGCTCAACCCTCGCATGTCCAACTCCACTCGGCGATATTGGCAGTGATCGGCCAGCCGTGTCCGTGGGGCTGAACCTGCTGGGATCCAATATCGAGGCACTCATCCACAAAATAGGTGTGATCCAAGTTCACTAGCCACGCCCAAGCCGCATCCCCAGGGGTCGTAAAGCCAGCATTTTCGCCATCCCACTGAGCTGCTTTCCAAAACGTGATGGCCTCCTCTTCGGTGGGTGCTCCCAATGCCAAGTCTAGATAACTGTCCACCTGCTCGTTGCCATAAAA
>JAAUQQ010000102.1 GCA_012032745.1 Synechococcales cyanobacterium RM1_1_8 | reverse complement strand
ACCCACGAACAGATCCAGGAATTTCTGTGGGGGGGCGATCGCCCCCCCGCCCAGCAACGTCCTCGCCGCCCAGATCCGCCTCCTGCGCCGCAAAATCGAAATCCCAGGCAGTCCGCCACTGATCCACACCGTCTACGGCAAAGGCTATCGTTTGGGCAATGGCCAGATCGATGGATAAGCGTTGATAGATAAACATCGATAGATAAACACAGAACCACAGATCATCCAACGACCAAAAGCGGCCTCCAGGGAGACCGCCTTCACCGGCCAGAGCTCAGCACTTTAGCCACGACCTAGAAAGACTGACCGCGAGCTTAATCCTCGCGATCGCCCACCACCAACTGCATAATCATCGGCTCACCGCCCTCCACATGGTAGCGATCGGCCCAATCCTGCAAGAACTTATCCAGCTCATCCAGGGCCTGCTGACGCTTCTCCGGAGCCACATCAAAGGCCTCCAACGCCCGCATCACCCCCGGCTTCTCATCCACCCAAACCTGCATCAGGCGGAAAAACCGAGCCACATCCTCAATCACCACATAGGCCCGCTCCTGCTCACCCTTGGGCGAATAGGACGTCCTGGCCAAGGAGTAAAACGGCAGCCCCCAAGGAGAATCGATCTGCAACACCGTGCCGGAATAGAGCAGCCGCAGCTTGATGTGTTCCGCCAGGGCTTCACTCAAAGGCATCCGGCGATCGGGGGGCAGGTGATCCTGGGACTTCATGTGCAGCAGCTCCACCAGCTCCATAAACTGGAACGAGTTCAGCAGGCAGGCATCGGGCAAATCATCGGGCAGCGTCTCCTCAATCTTCTGCTTTTCCCCCAGGGTCAAGCGATTGGTCAACAGGCGAGGCTGACCCGGCTGCCAGGGATATTGCTGGAGCCAGAGGTGAGGGAAACGGATCAAATAGCGCGGCTCTTGGGAACCCAGGGTCTTGAGCAACTTGCCTTCATTCAGCGCACCGTCAATTTCCTGAACGATCGCCTTGACGCGCTTTGGCTCTACATGGTGCAGGCCACCGGTCTTACGCAGGTTCTGCCCCTGCTCCAAATAGGTCGTGTAAACGGCACACTTGGCAGCAGTTGCAGCAGCATCTAGGAACGCACCGTAGCGGTGTCCTCCCATGCGCATGGCGCTGGCGGCGAGCTGGAGCAAAATCTGATCGATGGCGCTGGGTTCTAGGGCATCGAACAGGCGGGCATAGAGAACGGTGCTAGAGCTGGGCAAGGAAGCCAGATGGGTGGCCGTGGGAGCACTGTTCGCGGTCGTGGTGAGGGCTGTTGTAGATGACACGGGACTAGACGTGGTAGGTTGCACGGAAAACTTCCTTTCTAAGCGCTGTAGATTACATCGATCACAGATGGGCTCTCAAGTAACGCCACTGCCTCAGAAACGAGTCAAATCCGACTTGCTAGGTGGGCAAGCAGCTTAGCTCCGGTGAGTAAGCAGATTAATGTCTCTCGAAGTAATAATTATCACCGATCATAGAGCAAACGACCAGGGCCCGTGAAGCTGCATCACAAAGTTCAGCAATTCTACACAGGAGGCAGGAGGTCAGCGAGCCATACTCCAGACGGGTTTTAGGCTGCTAGGGCGATCGGGCTGCGGCGCTCTGGATCGCGCAAAGCAAGCTGGGGCAAGGCCCTGGAGGGGCAGTGCTCCTGTCACATTCGCATCAAGGGTTAGGCCCCCCAGGCCTCTGAGGGCAGGGACCACCCTCGCAGAATCCCTGACATCTTCCCGTAGGGTTTTCTGATGAATCTGGGTCTAATTTCTTTGCACCTTACGTACATCATTCCCTTAAAACTTGGCGGTCTAACTGCAAGACTTCACCTCACGATCTAACTTCACGATCTAACTTGGGGTATCTAGCTCGGGTGATCTAACTTTAGCGATCTCGCTTTTGGGGAAGTCCAGGGCGATCGCCATCTGGCCTGGGGGAATCCGTTTCGATACACTAGAGGAACCCCTTCACTTCTCTGCCCCATGACTGTTGACTTTGCCGAGCAATCTGCACAACAGCTCACAGCCCACTTCAGTCGCCATGCTTGGAAGGCGCTCAGTTTTCCCTCAACACTTTACCTTCAGCCCATTTTAGATATCCTGCTGGAACCGGTTCCCGTCGGCGATCGCATGGCAGTCCAGCTCGGCCTCCAAGAAGCCCTGGTCAATGCCGCCAAACATGGCAACGGTCTCGACCCAGAGAAGTCCATTTCAATTCGCTATGCCAAGACCAGCCGCGAACTCTGCTGGATCATCAGCGATCAAGGCCAGGGCTTTACGCCTCCCCGGCTCCCCTGCCAGGGCTGGAGCGATGGCATCCCCTGCGAATCCGAGGAATGTGGCCGGGGCCTGTTCATCCTTTACCAGGTGTTTGATCAGGTTCACTGGAACAACAATGGCACGCAACTGGCGCTCTATAAGCGCCATGCCCCGACCCATCGCCGCTTGGCCCTTGCCTTTAGACCGCCTTTTTTTAGAACTTTAACGCCAGACCTTTAAGGGACTCCTAGAAATTTAATCATCCAGGTCGAGCTTGGGGCTTGGCAGGGCGTTCAGCGGAACGCCCCTACGGTCGAACAATACTGACCTATGCCCCCCATCTATCCAATTTGGATGCTTTATTCCTTGGAAATCCCTAGTTCTCAACACACAGTTCCCCGCTGCCTTGGCGACAACGGGGAACCATGGGGGTAACTGAGGATGATGCACTGAGTTGACCCACTCCCTGACCCATAACCCAGGGGGCCAAGGGAGACCTGTGGCTCACGAGACCTTGCTCGGAGCACCAAACTTGAACTGGCTACGGTCGAATCGGCCTGTACTGGGGCTGACTGAAGTGGCCTATTGCCCGGCCTATTGCCCGGCCTATTGCTCTGCCGGAACCTGGGGCTGGAGTGTCGAGACCATTTGCTGGATGCCGCGCTGAATACGACGGGTCACCGTCATGGGGCTGACGCCGATGCGTTCTGCCACTTCCTTGCGGGACATGTCGTTGTAGAAGACAAACTCGATCGCCGCCCGAGTCTTTTCTTCTAGCTCCGTCAGCGCCCGCTGTACCTGCTGGCGCTCATCATTGAGCGCCTGCATCCGCAGGTAGGAGGGATCCGGCAGGGTGTCGCCCAGGGTGAGGGAAGAATCGTTTTGGTAGCAAACCGTAGCATCGAGGCTGAGGGGCATCCGATTTTTGCCCGCCAGCTTGATGTTTTGCCATTCTTCCAGGGAGATTCCCAGCTCGTCGGCCACTTCTTGGTCGCGGGGCTGGCGACCCAGGTCGCGGGTCAGCTTTTCCCGAGCGCGTTGGGCTGATTTTTGCAGGTCTTGCCAGCGGCGGGGAATACGCACTGAGGTGGCGCGATCGCGCAAAAAGTGCAGAATTTCACCGCGAATGTAGGGCACCGCGAAGGAGCTGAAGGCACAACCCTGGTTGGGGTCGAACCGCTCAATGGCGCGAATCAGGCCCAGGTAGCCAATTTGTTCGAGATCCTCATAGGGCTCCGAACATTGGTGGCTAATGCGGTGGGCAATCTTGCGCACCAGGCCAGCATTGAGTTTCACCAAGTTGTTACGGGTCTGGATCGACTTGTCCTGGTGATATTTCACCAAGAGTTCGATACTGCGGGAGCGATAGGAGGATTGAGTGGCTTGCATCGACAGGACACCTTTGCATCAGAGCTGCCCTTATTCTCTGCATCGGAAAGCACAACAACCATGGTTGTTCCACGGGAGTCTGACCCGGACAAATTCAAAGATTAGGAAGAAACACGCAATCCTCTAAAACCCCCTCCAGTAGAGAGAATTCCCAAAAGTCATGCGGCCAAGATACTGTTTCCCAGGGAATCTCTCCAGGTTGCGAATGCCTTCGTTTGCCGTATATATAAACACCATTGACAATGGGGCACATTCCCGTCAAGTCCTGGAATAGGCGGGGGCCAATGCTGGAACAGATGAACAGGCTGCCGCACCCAGGGGCTGCGGCCAGGCGGGGCACCACAGCAGTGGCGGGCCTTTATGTTGGGGCGATCTACCCTGGGTTAACGGGGCTGTGTATACTCTCCACAGCTCAGCCCCAGGATTTCGGCCCTTGTCCCACCCCTTTTGCGATCGCGACCCCGCTTTCATCCAGCAGCTCATGCCCGCCTGGGCGTGGCTCTATCACAACTATTTTCGGGTGCAGACCAGCGGCTGGGAGAATATTCCCGACCAGGGGCAATTGATGTTCGTGGGCTCCCACAATGGCGGCCTGGCCTGTCCCGATCTGCCAATGTTTCTCTACGACTGGTTCCGGCGGTTTGGCTATGACGATCGCCCCGTCTACGGCCTCACCCACGCCAAGATCTGGCAGGCATTTCCGCGCCTGGGGCAAATGGCGGCGCGGGTGGGCGCGATCCCCTTCTATCCTCGCAATGCTTTGGCGGTGTTGGCGGCGGGGGATAGCTTGCTGGTCTATCCCGGCGGCGGTCAGGATGTGTTTCGGCCCCATCACCAGCGCGATCGCATTCACTTCTATCAGCGTACGGGCTTTATTCGCCTCGCCCTCTGGCATGATCTGCCGATTGTGCCCTGTGTTTCTTGGGGAGCCCATGAAACGCTGATTGTTTTGGCGGATTGCTACGACCAGGCCAAGCAGATCCACGATTGGGGCATCCCGTGGCTGCTGGGGATCGATCCAGAAGTTTTTCCCATTTACTTGGGGCTGCCCTGGGGGCTGTCCCTGGGGCCATTGCCCAATATTCCCCTCCCGGCCCAGATTCACACCCGCGTTTGTCCGCCGATTCGGTTTGAGCGCTCGGGCTATGACGTGAGCCGCGATCGCGCTTACATCCAAGTCTGCTACCAGCGCGTGGTCAGTGCCATGCAGCGGGAGCTGGATGACCTGGCCCGCCCCTTGATTGAGCTTGGACTATGAATGTCTCCAAACCCGAAACCTCAAAACCTGAAACCTCAAAACCAGACGCCCAAGCCCTAGACCGACTTGCCCAACTGCGCTCCGGCCAACGCTTGGGTCAAACCCGGCTGGATTTGCCCTGTGGCCTGACGGAATTTCCGCTGGAGATCTTGGAGCTGGCCGGCAGCCTGGAAGTCCTAGATCTGTCACAAAATTCCCTCGACCGGCTGCCCGCTGCCTTTAGCCAGCTCAAAAAGCTGCGCATTGTTTTTTTCAACAACAATGCCTTTCGGCAATTTCCCTCGGTGTTGGCCGACTGCCCGGCACTGTCCATGGTGGGCTTCAAAAACAATCGGATTGAGGCGATCGCCGAGGCCGCCTTCCCGCCCGAACTGCGCTGGCTGATCCTCACGGGCAATCGCCTCACCCGCCTGCCGGACAGCATCGGCAACCTGCCCAAGCTCCAAAAGCTGATGCTCGCAGGCAACCGCCTCGAATCCCTACCCGAGTCCCTGGCCGCCTGCCAAAACCTGGAGCTGATCCGCCTAGCGGCCAATCAGTTAACTCAGCTACCCGACTGGCTCTGGGAGCTGCCCCGTCTGGCCTGGGTGAACTATGGGGGCAATCCCTGTTGTCCCACCCACCCCTCAGCCTTGACCGAGCTGCCGATGCTGCCTGCTGCCGAATTTTGCCAGGGCGAGCAGCTTGGTCAAGGGGCATCTGGCGTGATTTACAAAGCCCGCTGGCAAACCGCTGGGGATCTAGGGTCTAGCCAGGACGTGGCGATTAAATTCTTCAAAGGCGAGAACACCAGCGATGGTTCCCCCTTGGATGAAATGCGGGCCTGTGTGGCCGCCGGGGATCACCCCAACTTGGTTAAAGTGCTGGGCAAGCTGGCTCCAGCAGCCCCACCTGATCAAGCCCTAGCCGACCAAGCCCTAGCCGATCCCGCCCCGCCCGATCCCGCCCAGGAACGCCAGCCCAGCAACGCCCTGGTCTTTGCCTTTGTGCCCCCCAGCTACCGCAACCTGGGCCAGCCCCCCAGCCTCGAAAGCTGCACCCGCGATACCTATGCCCCAGACAGCCGTTTTAGCCTGGCCCAGATTTTTCGCATTGCCGAGGGGATTGCCGGGCGATCGCCCACCTCCACCAGCGGGGCATCCTCCACGGCGATCTCTACGCCCACAACATTTTGTTCGATGCCGCTGGCCACAGCCTGCTGGGCGACTTCGGAGCCGCATCTTTCTACGATCGCCACAACACCGCCCTGGGCCAATCCCTGGGCCAATCCCTGGGCCAATCCCTGGGCCAATCTCTGGAGCGCATCGAAGCCCGAGCCTTTGGCTGCCTGCTCGAAGACCTGCTAGAGCGCTGGCAGCCCCAGCCCGATGAAGCGCACTGGATTGAGCCCCTGCGCCAGCTCCAGCAGTGCTGTATGCAGCCCCAGATCGGCCAGCGGCCCAGTTTTGGGGAGATTGGCGATCGCTTAGCTGCACTGCGGCTCCGACAAGGGAATCGCCCCAGCCAGTCCCCCAGCCAGTCCCCCAGCCAGTCCCCCAAGCCAGCCTCGGGCAGCTAGATCCAGGACGGTCCTATATACTTGAGGGCAGGTGCTGATCCGGTCGGCTCCTGTTGTGGCCTAGCGCCACCGAAACCTGTGGCCCCGCGCCACAAATCAAACTACCCCAGCATTTTTTTGCCTAGACCGGCTCCAGAAGCGATCGCGACTGAGAGGGCAATCTGGAGCCACCCCCCTGGAGCAACAACTCAGTGACATTTGACAACCTCGGCCTGCGTGCCGAACTGCTGCGCGCCATCGAAGAGCAGGGCTACAGCGAACCGACGCCGATCCAGCGCAAAGCAATTCCCATCGTCCTCCAGGGCCAGGATGTGATGGCGGGAGCCCAGACGGGCACGGGCAAGACCGCAGGTTTTACGCTCCCCCTGCTTCAGCGCCTCAGCGCCAGCCCCAGCCGGGGCAGCCAGCGGCCTGTGCGTGCCCTAATCCTGACCCCGACGCGGGAGCTGGCCGCCCAGGTGGGCGAGAGCGTCGAACTCTACGGTCGTCACTTGCCCCTGCGATCGGCGGTAATCTTTGGCGGTGTCAAAATCAATCCCCAGATCAAAAAGCTGCGCCACGGCGTCGATATCTTGATTGCCACCCCCGGCCGCCTGCTGGACCATGTTGGCCAAAAAACCGTGGACCTCTCCCAGGTGGAAATCTTGGTCCTGGATGAAGCCGATCGTATGCTCGACATGGGCTTTATCCACGACATCCGCAAAGTTTTAGCCCTGCTGCCCCAGGGCACCCAGCGTCAAACCCTGCTGTTTTCTGCCACCTTCTCCCCGGAAATCAAGCAGCTCGCCAACCGCCTGCTCCACAACCCCGAGCTGATCGAAGTGGCCCGCCAAAATGCCACCGCCGAAGGCATTCGCCAGCGGGTCTATCCCGTGGACAAGGCCCGCAAGCAAGAGCTGCTCAGCTACATGATTGGCTCGCGCAACTGGCACCAGGTTCTGGTCTTCACCCGCACCAAGCATGGGGCCAACCGCCTCACCCAACAGCTCGAAAAGGATGGCCTCACCGCCGCCGCCATCCACGGCAACAAGAGCCAAGGAGCCCGCACCCGTGCCCTGGCCGCCTTCAAAAACGGCGATCTGCGGGTGCTGGTGGCTACGGATATTGCTGCCAGGGGCATCGACATTGCCCAGTTGCCCCACGTGGTCAACTACGAGCTGCCGAACGTGCCCGAAGACTATGTTCACCGCATTGGCCGCACGGGCCGGGCGGGCAGCGAAGGGGAGGCCATTTCCCTGGTTTGTGTGGATGAATTGAAGCTGCTGCGGGACATTGAGCGTCTGGTGAAGCGGGATATTCCCCAGGAGATCCTGCCGGGCTATGAGCCTGACCTGACGATTCCGCCGGAGCCGATCCAAAATGGCCGCAATGGCCGGGGCGGCGGTCGGGGAGGCCGGGATGGGGGACGGGCTGGGGGCGATCGCCTGGGCGGCGGCAGTCGGTCGGGACGGTCGGGCCAGACTGCCCCCCGGCGTTCTGCTGGGGCCAGCGGTGAAAGCCGCAGTCCGTCGCGATCGCCCGCTGGGGAACCCGCCCCTAGCCGCGCCCCCAGTGCCGCCAATGGTCGCCCCCAGCTCAAGAAGAAGTCTGATCGAAAATCAAGCCAGCCATCCGGCGCAAACCCAGACCGCAGTTCGGCTTCGCCCAAGCCCAGCAGCGCCCCCCAACCCACCGAAGGGCGGCGCAAACGGCGCTCTTCCTCAGACCGCTAGTGGTCAAACCAACTGGATTAGTTCGGCGAATTGCAGCCTCAGTTCCGGTTAGGCGTCCATCCGGGCTATTTGTCTGGTTGGGCTCATCCCGTGGCTTGGCAGGACGTCCAGCGGAACGTCCCTACGGTTGAATCATGCCCATGGCAGCGATCGCCGCCTCACAGTCCGCCAACACCTGGCGCGTCACCGAGAAATTCAGCAAATCGTGGGCTTCCCCACGACCACACCAGCGAAAGGCCTGGATTTCCTTTTGTTGTATCTGCACCGCTGGCAGGTTCCCCGTCGGATCCATAGACACAATCGCCATAAAATATTTCACTGTTTTCTGGACTCGCTGACCCTGCTTTTTCTGGAATTGGTAGCGTTCCACAAAGCTGAATTCAGGCAAGACACGATATTGGCTGATGCCGGTTTCCTCCTCAAACTCCCGCTGGGCCGCTGTCAGATCGGACTCCCGACCTTCTTTGTGGCCCTTGGGAAACCCCCAGTGGCCTTGGTTGTGGCGAATCAGGAGGTAGCTGTGGGGGCCATCGCTGGGGTCAGCCAGAGGCAAATAGAGCAAGGGCAAGATGCCGAAGGCGAAATCTAGTTTGACAGCATCCATGGCAGCAGAGATCGATGGGGAGGAAGGGGTGGGAAACCTGGGTGAGTCTCAGTATCCCCGATCCCAAGGCCCATCCCCCAGGGGCCGATCACAAATGGAGCGTTTCGATTCCCTCGTCCTCCCAGCGCCCGCAGGCGGGGCCGAGCTGAATCAGGTCTTCCATGTTGCGGCGGATGGTGGCGCAGATATATTCCAGGGGCAGGTCGTGGCGATCGCGCCCAAAGGGATTTTCAATTTCCAGGGCGATCGCTTCAATGCCCAGCATCGTGAAGCTGACCAAGGCCGCCGCCAAGCCCGTCAGCCAGCCCAATTCGGCCACCAGCGTGAAGGGCAACGCCAAACAATAAATCAGCAGAAGCTGCTTGAGGTGGATGGAATAGGCCAGGGGCACGGGGGTTTTGAGAATGCGCTCACAGGCTCCGAGGGCATCGATCAGTTCGCTGATCAACGCCATCAGGCCCGTGACCTGGACGGCATCGAGGTTGCCCCGGCGACGTTGCTGTTGCAAGTAGTCATCGAGCCAAACGGCCAGTTGCAGCGGCGGGTGGTTGACTCCAGTGAGGATCTTGAATTGATGGGGGGTGAGCAGGCCTTCCAGTTCCCCTGGGAGCAGGGGCTCGCTGCGCAGATGTTGCTTGGTGGCGATCGCAAAGCTCGCCACCAAACGAATCGCCTGGTGCTGGTGCTGCTGTTCCTGGGCAGTCTGGGGTTGCACAGCCACCAACAACTGGCGAATCAGGTTGCGGCTGGCATTGACGATGCGGCCCCAGGACTTGCGGCCCTCCCAGAAGCGATCGTAGGCGGTGTTGGTGCGAAACACGAGCAGCAGCCCCAGGACCAAACTGGGCACCACATTGGCGACACCCGGCTGGGCCAGTTGGCCCCAGCCCTGGCTATAGCCCCAGGAGACCAGCCAGCCCACCCCGCCACAGAGGGCCACCCGCCGCCAAATTTCCGAGATGACGGAATCGGGCCAGCGCACCAGGGTGCGAAACCAGCGGGATTTGACGGATTGGCGCTCCGGGGGAATGTCGAGGCTGGGGAGGCTGCTGGGGGGGCGATCGCTCGCGGTACGGGTTCTAAACGGGAATGTCATAGCCAAACAGGTTGGGGTCCACTTCGCCGAGATTGATGTCTGCCAAACCATAGTCCGCCCAGCGATCGCTGACCTTGGCCGCGATCGCCGGGGTGGGTTCGAGGGTGCCGGGCCAGTCGCGATCGCTCTCCGGAGCCACCTTGGTCGTGGCATCGATGCCCATCTTGCCCCCCAGGCCCGGCTTTTCCGTGGCAAAGTCCAGCTTGTCAAAGGGATTGTTCGGCAAAATAAACACATCCCGTGCCGGATCCACCTTGGAGGTGATGGCCCAGACCACGGCCCTGGGGTCGCGGATGTTGATTTCTTTGTCCACCACGATCACAAACTTGGTGTAGGTGAACTGGGGCAGGGCGCTCCAAAAGGCCAGGGCAGCGCGGCGGGCTTGGCCGGGATAGGCTTTGTCGATGGAAATCACCGCTGCTTTGTAGCTCAGGGCTTCCATCGGCAGGAAAAAATCCTGAATTTCCGGGACTTGCTGGCGCAGAATGGGGGTGTAGATGCGGTTGAGGGCGATCGCCATCATCGCATCTTCCTTCGGGGGCCGACCGCTGAAGGTGGTCAGGTAGATCGGATTGCGGCGATGGGTGATGCAGTTGAAGCGAAACAGGGGCGCAGCTTCATTGATGGCTCCGTAGTAGCCCATGTGGTCCCCAGCGGGGCCATCGACAGCGGTTTCGCCGGGGGTAATCGTGCCTTCTAGCACCATTTCTGAATCGGCGGGCACCTGGAGATCCACGGTTTTGCAATTGGCCAGGCGAATACCCTTGCCGCCGTAGATGCCCGCAAACAGCCATTCGGATAGGTCGATGGGCAGGGGCGTGGCCGCCGCCATGATCACGAGGGGGTCCACGCCGAGGGCGATCGCCACCTCCAGTTTTTTACCCATGGCCGCTGCCTTGCGCAGGTGGCGCGTCGGCCCCCGCACGGACAGCCACTGCACCGTCATGGTGTTCTTGGACTGGAGCTGGAGCCGATAGACGCCGACATTGGGAATGCCGCTCTCCGGATCCTTGGTAATCATCAAGCCCAGGGTCAGCACCTTGCCCGCATCGCCGGGGTAGACCTTGAGAAAGGGGATTTGGTTGAGGTCAACTTCATCGTCCTGGAGCACCACCTGCTGGCAAACCGGCAGCAAATCCCGCCGGGGTTTGGCCTTGACCACATCAAACAGCACCTTGCCAAAGTTCACCGCCTGGGCAAACTTCTTGGGCGGGCGGGGCTGGTAGAGCAGCGCCAGCTTTTCCCCCAGCTTTTCCAGCTCCTGGGGATGCTCCACATTCATCGACCAACACACCCGCTGGACGGTGCCCATGACATTGACCGCCACGGGCATGGTGGACCCGATCACATTTTCAAACAGCAGGGCCGGTCCCCCCGCCTGCATCATGCGCGTGGCAATTTCCGCAATTTCCTGGTCCGGGTCCACCGGCACCGTGATGCGCTTCAGTTGTCCCCTGGTTTCGAGCAGCGCTAGAAAGTCTCGTAAATCCCTGGCCATGTGCTGCCCAATCTACCCTAAAAGTCTGTTTTCTATTATGGCGGACGGTTGCGCTGGAGTCTTGGGCCAGGCCTTAGTCAGGAGCTTAGTCAGGAGCTTAGTCAGGAACTTAGTCAAGAGCTGAGACAGGGGCCAGCGACCTAAATGTGGTGTTGGGGCGGTGCTGGGAATGTGGGGGTTGGCGTTATGGAGCTGGGGCGCTGGGGGAAGGCTAGAAGCGACGGGCAAAACTTGGCCTAGGTCTCGACCGATGTCTTGGCCCAGATTTTGGCCCAGATTTTGGCCCAGATTTTGACCAATGCCTTGAAGAGTCATCGGAGGGTCAACGATGGTCGCGATCGCCCCAGAGGCATTTGCCTCAACCGCCCAGCTCTCCCCCACGGTGAGCTACTACCTACGCAAAATCATCCGTGCCCAGGTCGCGGTTTCCAGTCTCTCTCCCACGGCGGACCTGACCACGGTTCTGCGCCGGGCCTACGAAGACCCCCACGACTTTGCCAGTGCCTGCTATGACCTGGAGCGGCTGGTGCGCTACCACCAAGTCCTCTGCTCCCAAACCGCAGAGCACCCCGAGGAGCTGGAGAAAACCGAGCGCGATATTCTCCGAATTTTAGAAAGCTCGAAGCCGACGCTGATCCTGCCCGCCAGGGACATGGTGATTGCCCGCCTGGGCGAGTCGTCCCCTGGGGATCCGCTCCAGCAACTGCTGCGCCAGCGGGGCTACCAGGTGGAGAACATCCCCGTGGCTCGGCAATCCGGACCCCAGGCCGGAATCCAAGCTGGGATCCAGGCCGGAATCCAGGCCGGACGCCACTGGCTCAACCCGCTGCGGGAGCTGGAGCCCGATGCCATTTTGATGGAGGTGAGCGCACCGGAGCAGGGCTTGGAGCTGGCCCAGGAGATTTTGCGCGATCGCAGCTCCACAGCCTGCCCCTGTTCTGGCTGGGCCACCGCCACAGCACCTCGGACAAGCTCAAAGCCTTCAAGCTGGGCATCACCGACTACATCCCCCAGCCCGCCCCCGCCGAAGAACTGCTGATCCGCCTCGAAAACCAGCTCCAGCGCCAGCGCTACCGCACCCAGCTAGAGCAAAAAAACCGCGAGCTGCGGCTCCAGCTCCAGGAACAGGCCCACAGCCAAGCGCTGCTGCTGGCCCAGGAAGTGGTCAACACCAGCGGCGACTATGTTCTCTTCATCAACCGCGCCAACCAGATCATCCATGGCAACGGGGCAGCCTGCGCCGCCCTGGGCTATGCCCCGGCGGATCTGACGGCCCTGTCGATTGAATTCCTCGACACCCACCTGGCCCCGGAAGACTGGCAGACGATCTGGGACCATCTCCAACACCATGCCAGCCTCAACCTGCGCTCCTCCCACCGCCACCAATCTGGCCGGGCCTTGGATGTCAGCCTAGAATTCAAATACATTACCCTTCACGGCCAGGACTATAGCTGCATCATCGCCATGCAGCATTAGGCCCTGGCGATCGCCATGGCCAACAAACAAAAATACCCCCACCTGCTGGGCTCCAAATGGACCGCCCAGGAGAATACCTTCGGCTGGCGGCACTTCCAAGTCACCACTCGCAAAAACCAAGGCGCTTGGGTCTTCGCCGAGCTGGTGGCCTCCTGCGATCCAACGGTCCGCGTCTGGGTCAATGCCAAACTCCTGGGCGATCGCCAACTCTGGCTGCCCGGCTGGCGCTCCCTCGAAGAAATCCAAGCCAGCCAGGGCGAGACTCTCCTGGAATAAAGCGGAAGGTGAATAGACCCGCAAACATCAAGCAGCGACCCAATCCTTGAAGATCCTTAATCCAAACCACCGGGGTAGGCCTGCTAGCCTAGGAAACATACAGCCCACAGCGGCGAACTAGCGCCCAGCAGCGAACTATGGATATCATCCCAGCCATCGACCTCCTCGGGGGACAATGCGTCCGCCTCTACCAAGGCGACTACGACCAGGCGGAAGTATTTGGCAGCGACCCCCTGGCCATGGCCCAGACCTGGGCCGACCAGGGGCGCAACCCGGCTGCACCTGGTTGATCGTGGTTCCCAGGCCGGTGTTGGCCATCTGC
>JAAUQQ010000101.1 GCA_012032745.1 Synechococcales cyanobacterium RM1_1_8 | reverse complement strand
AGTTGCTTCTGAACAGAAGCAAACTGCGAGAAGCTTTTAGATAGATTATCAATTGAAAACTTTCCGATGAATTCTTGGAAGAAGATAGCACACAGGCTTGGCTCACGATCTTTTTCTGCTCTAAGAAGCTCTCTCGATTTTCGGATGTTACAACAAAGACAGTTAGGCGATCTGGCATTGAAGGTTCTAGCTGGCAAGCCTTACAGTAAGCATAGTAGGGGAGATATCCAGCTAGTAGTCGGTAGGAATCTACTCCTGTCATCTGAACGGCTGGAAATTCTATTAGATCTTTCAGCTCAATGATGCAATGAGCTAGGGCCTCGATAGCACTATCCTCATAATTTTTGTCGAAGTCACTATCTTCAACAAAGATACTATCGAGATCAACAATACTGGTATGGATTGCCATCTTTATTTCTCTTGTATTCGGCTAACTTGCAAGAAGTACAAACATTCACGAGACACCCTAACTATATTAACGACAGGATCTCCAGCCCTAGAGCTTTAAACTCTTCAGCCGATGGTGATCTTGGCTTGTAGTCAATCACAGATATTGGATCTGGAATGTCTATATCGCCAACTTCAATTGTTCTTTCAACAGCAGCTGAGATATCACGTCTCTCGAATATATGGGAGTTGAGTAAGGGAAATCCATACTGTGCCTCAACAACTTCTTTCATTTTGGGAAGCGTATGCTCAACAAACTTATATGCCGTGGAGATCTTAGATGCCAGCACGCCTAGAAGTTGGATAGGTGGACGCCCCCCCATAGCTTCTCGAAACTCATCAATCTCGGATACGAAGCGACGAACATTGCGTAACCCCTCATTGGCAAAGGGTTTGAGGTCAGAGGGAATCAGCATATAGTCAGCCGTGACAATAGCAATTTTTGCATAGAGGTTTAGAGATGGAGGAGTATCAATGAGTACGATGTCATAGGAGTCTTCAACCTCTTTTAACTTGTAAAATAGCCTTGTTAGAGCTGGGGCTAATTGTTTCAGCTCGTCTTCTTGCTGCATCAAGTCAATATGACTTGGTATTACATCTATAGGCTCTTTGCAGAAATCAGAAGTTCTTACAATTTCACTAATTTTAGCTTTATTTTTATCTCGCAGAACATGATACACGTAACTGTCAATAATAGTGTCATGTAGTTCATCTTGAAACTTTACCAGACCCATAGCAAATGTTGTATTTGCCTGACTATCCAGATCGATCAGGAGTATCCGTTTCCCTTGTTTACTGAGAGCAGCAGCAAGGTTGATAGTAGTAGTAGTTTTCCCAACTCCACCTTTGTTGTGATAAATTGCAATCGTTTTCATCTTACTTAGATCCTGTGTCGTGTTACGTTTTTTGCTTTCTGTAGACTGCACAAAACTCAATGGCTTGACAGGCTTTCTGATAAGGGCTTTTTTGATTAAAGAATTGCGGCCAATTGCTTCTCTGAGTTCTCCTATGTGACTAGCGACCTTTTTCCCAGGAATCTGTAATAGCAGCTTCATTTCCAAGCCCTGCATCTCATAAACTTGGAGAGCCTTGCCATTTGTCAAGACGCCATAGCGGATATTTAGCTCCTTAAGATACTCGCGAAGTTGATACCTATGCCTTTTGAGGTTTTGATTGGGATGTTTAGCTTCTATTACAATTTGAAGCTGACTACGAAAACGAGGCTTTGGATCCGCCACGGCCAAAAAATCGAGGCGAAATCTACCAAATGTCACTTCTTGATGCCAGCTTTCTGGAGGATATCCTAAAGCAGGTAGAAGATAACAAACGATGAACTTGCTTTCTACTTCAGATTCATTGCGACATCGCTCAGGATTATGCAAGCGTGGAGTTATCTTCAGTGCTGCCATGCCTCCTCTTTGGGATTTTCCAAAGTAGCTGTGGTGAACACAACGTCATGCGCCATCCCAAGCAGGATGGCGTAAGTGAGCGTTAAACGAGAGAGCCTTGAACCCTTATTGTGCGCGTATCTACACTGACATTAACTACATTCACTTACTTGTATTAATACTAGAACCTGTGGGCAGTTGCAGCAACATAGTACTGACGCACCAATTAACTGAGAACTAAAGCGTCGATATCGACTGTGTGATGATCAATGAAGGCGGGTCAGAGATTCACTGCTTGGGCGCGAATGCTCCTACTGTTGATTTTAGCTTGGAGATGGAGGTTGGAGTGTCAATTTTATAGAAACTGCTCTGGCATACGAGGAGCAGTCTCTATTGGCCTGTAGCACACTTATTTCGCCTAGGGTGCGTTTTGCTTCGCAGAAACGCACCCTTTCAGGCCAATTAATAGATCTGCTTTAACTACTGGGGCAGGTGGCTTGTTATTCTCGAAAAGGCGCGTTGCCCTTCGGGACAAAACACCCTACGTTTTCTTTCTCTGGTGACAGGGCTGAGTTCGTCGCGATCGCTCTATTACGACTACTTCAACCATTCCCAAAACCTCATCCACCCCAGCTTCACCTGAGCGGATACCGCGATTCAGCGAGACCAGCCCCCCGATCGCGCTCGCTTTCGTACAATACTGATGTATCTGCTCGGCTCCGGTCAGCTCCTTCGCCTTTGCCCCCCGCACTCGATGGCCCCTGCCCCTTCAAAATCCGACTGGCCCGACTGGAGCCGCCTCCAGCAGGCCCTCACCGTCGAAGCGGAGCGCGGCTTCAACAACCTCGAAGGCAAGCAGCATACCTTCAGCGAATTCCTGCGGCTGACGCTGACGGCTCCGCCGGAGGACTGGAGCCCAACGGAGCAGGAGCGCTGGAAAGAATTGGGCGATCGCTTCGCCACCTACGAAACCTACAGCTACGCCCAGCGCCAAAGCCTGATCGCCGAAACCCGCCGCACCCTCCACCAGCAGCGCAAGGCGATCGACGCCGCCCAGGAAGCTGCCCAAAAAGCAGCCAGACAAGCCGAACAGCGCAAAGCCGCCGAAGCCGCTGGAGCCCTGCCCAGCAGCGGTGGCAAGACCCAGCGCAAGCTGCCCAAAACCGAACCCCTGGTCGATACGCGCCACGGCCCCCAAACCGGCCTCGACCAATCCCTCACCTACCTCAAGGGCATTGGCCCCAAGAACGCTGAACGCCTCGCCAAACTGGGCCTGCTCACCGTTCGTGACCTGCTGTTCTACTACCCCCGCGACTACCTGGACTATGCCAAGCAGGTGGACATCCGCGAGCTGGAGCCCGGCTCCATGGCCACCCTGGTGGGCCAGGTCAAGAGCTGCAATTGCTTCAGCAGTCCCAAGAACCCGAAGCTGACGATTTTTGAACTGGTGGTGCGCGATCGCTCCGGCCAAATCAAGCTGGGCCGCTTCTATGCAGGCAATCGCTACAGCAGCCAAGCCTGGAAACAGGGCCAAAAGCGCAAATTCCCCCCCGGTGCTACGGTGGCCGCCTCAGGCATGGTCAAGCAGGGCAAGTTTGGCGTGACGCTGGACAGCCCAGAAATTGAGGTGCTGGAAGCAGGCAGCGATACGATTCAGTCCGACAAAATTGGCCGCGTCGTGCCGGTCTATACCCTTACCGAAGGCATCAATGCGGACCTGGTGCGGCGGGCGGTGCTGGGGGCCTTGCCCAGTGTCAGCCTGTTGCAGGAATGCATTCCCCAGGGACTGCTGACCAAGTTTGAGCTGGTGAATTTGGGAGAAGCGATCGCCCAAATCCACTACCCCGACAGCGACGAAACCCTCTACCAAGCCCGTCGCCGCCTGGTGTTCGATGAATTCTTCTTCCTCCAGCTCGGTCTGCTCCAGCGCCGGGCCAAGCAGCGCCAGGTGCAGACCAGCATTGTCCTGGCTCCCAAGGGCGAGCTAGTCGAAAAGTTCTACGAAATTCTGCCCTTTGAGCTGACCGGAGCCCAGCAGCGAGTGGTGGATGCGGTGTTTAGCGATATGCGGCAGCCGACGCCGATGAATCGTCTGGTGCAGGGGGATGTGGGCTCAGGGAAGACCGTGGTGGCGATCGCCGCCCTGCTCAACGCCATCCAATCCGGCTACCAGGGGCCTTCATGGCTCCCACAGAAGTGTTGGCTGAGCAACATTACCGCAAACTCGTCGAGTGGTTCACGCAACTGCACCTGCCCGTAGAGCTACTGACCGGCTCCACCAAGACCGCTAAGCGCAAAGAAATCCATCGGGCGCTGGAGACCGGGGAACTGCCGCTGCTGGTGGGCACCCATGCCCTGATCCAAGACCCGGTCAAGTTCCAGAAGCTGGGCTTGGTCGTGATCGACGAGCAGCACCGCTTTGGCGTCCAGCAGCGGGCCAAGCTCCAGCAGAAAGGCGACAATCCCCACACCCTCACCATGACCGCCACGCCCATTCCCCGCACCTTGGCCCTCACGCTCCATGGCGACCTAGATGTGAGCCAAATTGATGAGCTGCCACCGGGTCGCAAGCCAATCAAAACCACGGCCCTAAAGGGCAGTAAAGACCGGCAACATGCCTATGAGCTGATGCGGCGGGAGATTGCCCAGGGGCGGCAGATTTATGTGGTGCTGCCCCTAGTGGAGGAGTCAGAGAAGCTGGATCTGAAGTCAGCGGTGGATGAGCATAGCAATTTGCAAAATAACGTTTTTCCCGAGATCAAAGTGGGACTGTTGCATGGGCGGATGACTTCGGCGGAGAAGGATGAGGCGATCGTGGCTTTTCGCAAGAAGCGCACCAAAATCTTGGTTTCAACCACCGTGGTCGAAGTCGGCGTCGATATTCCCAATGCCTCGGTGATGCTGATCGAACATGCCGAGCGCTTTGGCCTGTCGCAGTTGCATCAGCTACGGGGTCGGGTGGGCCGGGGCGCAGACCATTCCTATTGCTTGTTGATGAGTGCCTCGAAAAGCGAGACGGCCCAGCAGCGGCTCAAGGTGATGGAACAGTCCCAGGATGGCTTCTTTATTTCGGAAATGGATATGCGATTCCGGGGGCCGGGGCAGGTGCTGGGAACGCGGCAGTCGGGCCTGCCGGATTTTGCCCTGGCGAGTTTGAGTGAGGATCAAGATGTGCTGGAGATTGCGCGGGAGGCGGCGGAAAAGGTGATTGAAAAGAATGAGACTTTGCTGCGCTGGCCTGCGCTGAAGGCGGAGTTGGATTATCGCTATAACAAGCTGATGGGTGGGGCGATTTTGACCTAAAACGAGCTAATAAAGAATATTGGTAGTCGTAGAGTCTATGCCTTACCCAGAGGTCGGTAGTCATCCAGCCATCCTTACCTCTGGGGCGCTACCATCTTATTCAATCCATTCACAAAATCTTCAAATTTTTAGGATATCTATATAAATATCAGCTATACCCATCTCTTTATTATGAACACTGACGTGATGAACATCTGTCCCTATTGCTCTAGGGCGATCGTCATCTGTATCCGGAGTGGGGAACTGTATTACTTCTGCCGTCATTGCTGGGCTGAAATTCCAGTGGAACTGATCCAGCTTAATGGTAGAGCGAGTGCGCGGGCACTTGTGCGACTCTGTAGCCCTTGCCACCTCAAATTCCCGTCGATCTCACCTATGCTGACCAAAGAATAGCCCCCTCCCACCGCTGCTCCCAGCCGCCCCAAGCCATGGCTTCGCCGCCCCTCGCCACAATCGGCCCCGCCAGCCTCTTGCTCCTCTACGGCTTAGACATCACCCTACTGGCCGTTTATGGCCTGTACGCCCTGTTCCAAACCCTGGTCTTCTGGCAGCAGCCCGCCTCTCCGGACAGTGACGATGTCAAGACCAGCCCAAAAATCGGCCCAGAAATCGACCCAGCCCCATGTCCCAACGTCACCCTCCAGCTCCCCATCTACAACGAACGCCACGTTGTCCAGCGCCTGATCGAAGCCGCCACCGCTCTGGACTGGCCCGCCGAGAAGTTGCAGATACAAATTCTTGATGACTCTACCGATGACACCAGCGATCAAATCCGAGCGGTCCTCAGCCGCCTGGAGGCGGCGGGGAAAACCCAGGGGATCAGCATTGAACATTGCCAGCGCCGCGATCGCGCCCATTTCAAAGCCGGAGCCCTCCAGCAGGGCCTCGCCACCGCCACCGGGGCCTTTATCGCCATTTTCGATGCAGACTTCATCCCGCCCCCTAATTTTTTGCAACGTACCCTACCCGCCTTCGACGATGCCACCACCGGCTGTGTCCAAGCCCGCTGGGGCCACCTCAACCCCAACAGCTCCCTGCTGACCCGCGCCCAAGCGGTTGGCATTGATGGCCATTTCATTGTCGAACAACAGGTTCGCCACCGCCTGGGAGCCTTCCTCAACTTCAACGGCACCGCTGGGGTCTGGCGCAGGGACTGCCTGGAGCAGGTGGGGGGCTGGCAGGGCGACACCCTGACCGAAGACCTGGATCTGAGCTATCGCCTCCAGCTCCAGGGCTGGCACATTGTCTATTTGCCGGAGGTGGTGGTGCCAGCAGAATTGCCTGTGCAACTTTCTGCGCTCAAACGCCAACAGTTTCGCTGGGCCAAGGGCAGCATCCAGACTGCGATTAAGCTGTGGCGGCCCCTGTGGCGATCGCCCCAGCCCCGCTGGCGCAAGCTCTTGGCGACGCTACACCTGACGCAATACGCAGTTCACCCCCTGATGGTGTTGAATTTGCTGCTGATTTTGCCCATTTCCCTAGAGCACAGCCCCCTGCTAAACTTTGCACCGCTGTTTACGGTTGCAGCCCTGGGACCGCCGCTGATGTATTGGGCTGCCCTAGGTGAACTGGAGGGGGAAGAGCTGGGGGAGGATGAGCGGCGATCCTTCGCAGCTTGGCGCAGCCATCGCGTTGGGGACGCCTGGAGCGTCTGGGCATTTTGTTAGCCCTGGGGACGGGCCTATCTGTGAACAACACCAAGGCCGTGATTGAGGCCCTGGTGGGCATCCCCAGTGAGTTTCAGCGGACCCCTAAATTTGCCCTGGTGGATCGGCAGACGGCCTGGCAAACCAGCGACTATGTCTTGGCCAGCGGTGTCTTGGCCAGCGGTTGGCTGGTCTGGGTCGAGCTGCTGTTGGGGAGCTATGCCCTGGGCCTGATGAGCTATTGCGGGGTCGTCGGGCTCTGGTGGATGCTGCCCTGGCTGGGGCTCTATGCCAGTGGCTATGGGGCGATCGCCGGCCTGTCTCTGGTGCAGGCCTGGCAGCGCCAGCGGATGATTTCTAAGGCGCTAGAAGTGGGGGTTGGCGCTTCTAGGCTCCGTTCCCCAGCGCTGAAGGATCCCTAGCTCTAGGGGTCTCCCCCCAGAGCGAATACGGTTTTCCGTAACTAGCACTCGCGATCGCAGAGTGCTAAGTTTTTGAGGTGAACGCGTAGGATAGTGACGATGGCAAAGCTTGTACTGTTCGATGAAGCCTCTCGCAAAGCGCTAGAGCGTGGCGTCAATGCCCTGGCCGATGCGGTGAAAATCACCCTCGGTCCCAAGGGTCGAAACGTGGTTCTAGAGCGCAAATATGGCGCGCCCGATATCATCAATGATGGCGTGACCATTGCCAAGGAAATTGAGCTGGGCGACCCCTATGAAAATGCTGGGGCGCGCCTGATCCAAGAGGTTGCTTCCAAGACCAAGGACATCGCTGGGGATGGCACCACCACCGCCACGGTCCTGGCCCAGGCCATGATCCGCGAAGGCCTCAAAAACGTCGCCGCAGGCAGCAACCCCGTGTTGTTGCGCAAGGGCATGGAAAAGGCAGTGGCCAAGCTGGTGGAAGAGATTGCCGCAGCGGCTAAGCCGATTGAAGGGGATGCGATCGCCAAGGTCGCCGCCGTCTCCGCAGGCAACGATGAAGAAATTGGCCAAATGCTCTCCATGGCCATGGACAAGGTGACCACCGATGGCGTGATCACCGTCGAAGAGTCCAAGTCCCTGATCACCGAACTGGAAGTCGTCGAAGGGATGCAGTTTGATCGCGGCTACATTTCCCCCTACTTCGTCACCGACCAAGAGCGTCAGGTGGTGGAATATGAGAACCCCCTGATCTTGATTGCCGACAGCAAAATCAGCTCCATTCAAGACCTGGTGCCCGTCCTGGAAAAAATTGCTCGGGAAGCCAAGCCCCTGGTGATCATCGCTGAAGATGTGGATGGTGAAGCCCTGGCGACCCTCGTGGTCAACAAGGCCCGTGGTGTGTTGAACACCGTTGCCATCAAGGCTCCCAGCTTTGGCGAACGCCGCAAGGCCATGTTGGAAGACATCGCCATCCTCACGGGCGGCCAAATGATCTCCGAGGAGATTGGCCTGACCCTGGAAGGCGTCACGCTGGAAATGCTGGGCAAAGCTCAAAAAATCACCATCACCAAAGACACCACGATCATCGTGGCCGGGGACGACAACAAGGCAGAAGTGGAGTCCCGACTGGGCCGCATTCGCAAGCAGCTCGCCGAAACCGACTCCGACTACGACAAAGAGAAGCTGCAAGAACGCATCGCCAAGCTGGCCGGTGGCGTGGCGGTGATCAAAGTCGGTGCCCCGACGGAGACCGAACTCAAGAGCCGCAAACTGCGGATCCAGGATGCCCTCAGTGCCACCCAAGCAGCGGTGGCAGAAGGCATCGTCCCCGGCGGCGGCGCAACGCTGCTCCACCTGGCTGCCAAGCTGGATAGCATCAAAGAAGGCCTGACGCCAGAAGAAGTCACCGGCATTGAAATCGTCGCCCGCGCCGTGGAAGCGCCCCTGCGCCAGATCGCCGACAATGCCGGTCAGCCCGGTGCGGTGATTGTCGAGAAGGTCAAGGCCATGGACTTCAACGGTGGCTATAACGCCATGACCGATACCTATGAAGACCTGATGGCGACTGGGATTATCGACCCGGCGAAGGTGGTGCGTTCTGCCCTGCAGGATGCGGCATCGGTGGCTTCACTGGTGTTGACCACGGAGGTGCTGGTGGTGGAGAAGCCTGAGCCTGAGTCTGCGCCTGATATGGGCGGTATGGGTGGCATGGGTGGTATGGGCGGTATGGGCGGCATGGGTGGCATGGGTATGCCCGGCATGATGTAGTAACACCTGCCCCGGAACCTGGACCTAGTGTTTTGTTGGGCTAGTTCAGGCTTCTAAGCGGGAATGGGGCGATCGCCCCATTCCCGCTTTTGCATTTCATTTCTAAATTTCACTTGGTTCGTACTACAACTCTGCTTTGCACTAACGCCGTGAACAACGTTCTGCGCTGGCTGATCTGGACTGCCCTGGGACTGATGCTCACGGCCTGTCTGCCTTGGGGCAATGGGAACGTCAACCCGTCGGGGGTCAGCCAGCCCATTCCCCTGTTCATCCTGGCGGGCCAGTCCAACATGGCGGGTCAGGCCGGGGATGGGGCCGCCTACCCCGCCGACCCCCAGGGCCTTGATCCCACCATTCCATTTTATTGGGTGATTCCGAGGGCAGATCAGCGCAGCCAGGGCTGGACCAGCCTTGGCCCCCAAGCTGGTATGTTTCCCGCCGGTCACTTTGGCCCAGAGATTAGCTTTGCACGCCACCTGACCCAGGAAGCAGGCGCTCCGGTGGCGGTTTTCAAGTTTGCATTGGGCGGCACCGGCCTGGCGGTGGATTGGAAGCGGCCCGGCGAAGGCGGGCTGTACGATCAGTTTTGCCAGGAATATGGTCGGGCCACCGGCCTGTTGCGCCAGCAAGGCAAAGAGCCTGACCCCCAAGCCCTAGTCTGGGTTCAGGGGGAGAGCGATGCACAGACGCCAGCCCTGGCGGCGCAGTATCAAGCCCGGCTGCAATTGCTGATTGATGATTTTCGTCAAAACCAGGTCCAGGATGGGGAGCTGCCGGTGATTTTGGGCTTGGATGAGCAGCACCCTTGGGTAGTGAAGCATCCCCAGGTGATTGCGGCCCAGGTGGCGATCGCCGCCACCGACCCCCAGATCCTCCGCACCTCCATGGTCGGCCTGGAAAAAGCTGATACCACCCATTTGACCCCAGCGGGTTTGGGGGAACATGGCGATCGCCTCGCCGCTGCCTTCGAGTCCCTGCCGTAAAACGCGCAGCAAAACGCGCAGTAAAACGCGCAGTAAAACGCACCACCGCCCGAGCCGGTGCATCGCCGCTACGCTGCCAGTGCGTTGCCCTGCGGGCAACGGCTACCCTACGGCCTGGCCTGGGGGGCGGTTAATAATTGCTCAAAGGCCGCCTGCTCCGCTGCATCCCCCACAATCAACAGCCGATCGCCCCCTTCCAACACCTGCTCCCCCAACGGATACCGCAACGTCAGCTTGCCCCGCGCGATCGCCATAACCGTCACCCCCGTCAGCCGCCGCAGATTCGCCGCCCCCAGACTCTGCCCTACCAACCCGTGGCCCAGCGGCAGCCTGTACCAACGGTGATTCAACCCTGCAATCACCTGCTCAAAATCGCCCACCCCCCAATACTCAGACCGCTCCGGCGCAATGTCCCGATAGCGGCCCTGGCGATAGCGGTTGACCACCTGCTGCACCTCAGCAGCGCTCTCCCCCAGGGTCAGCAAGACATGGGCACCAATTTCCAAAGCCGCCTCAAACTCCGGCTGGACCACCTCCTTGGCCCCCAACTGGTAGAGCGGATCCAGCTCGCTGTCTGCATGGGCCCGCACCGTAATATCCAGCTCCGGAGCTAGGTGCAGGGCTCGGTCGAGCACCAGCCGCGTTGCCATCGGGTCCGGCAGGGTAATCGCCAGGGCCTTGGCAGCTTGGATGTTGGCCTTTTGCAGCAGGTGGGTGCTGCTGGCATCGCCAAACAGGTAAGGGATATTGCGCTCCCGCAGCAATTGCAGCTTGGCCTCATCGTTATCAATCACCAATAGCGGATGGCCCTGGAAATACAACAGCCGCACCAGGGTCTGCCCCACCCGACCAAAGCCCGCCACAACGATGTGCTCCGTGAGCGCCTCGGAGCCTGGGTCGATGGGTCGCTCAGTTCGCCCCTGCATGAGGGGGAAAAACCGGGGCGATCGCTCCAACCAACCAATCAACAACGGCGTCAAACGCAACAGCAGCGGCGTCAGCACCAGCGTCGCCGCCGTCGTGCCCACGGTCAGGCCATACAGCCGCTCCGAAAACAGGCCCGACTCCTGGGCCACGCTGGCCAGGACAAAGGAAAATTCGCCAATTTGATTGATCCCAGTGCCCACGGTCAGCGCCGTCTTGAGCGAATAGCCAAAGGCCCTGACAATGGCCGTTACCAACAGGGCCTTGCCCACCATGACGACAATCACGAGACCCAGCAACACCGAGATATTTTCGAGCAAAAAGCCAGGGTCAATCAGCAGGCCAATGGAGGCAAAAAACAGCGTTGCAAACACATCTCGCATCGGCAAGACGCGATCCAAGGCATGGTCGGCATATTCCACATTGGAGACCATCAACCCCGCCACAAAGGCCCCCATTTCAACCCCCAGGCCCAGGGCAGAGGTGAGCAGGGCAATGCCGAGGCAAAGACTGAGGATGGTAAGCAAAAACAGCTCCTGGGAGCCCCGGCGCGCCACCAGGCGAATCACGGGGGGAATGAGCCAGCGGCCCACCGCGATCGCTCCCCCCAGAAACAGCACCAGCTTGGCCAGGGCCATGGCCACCGCCGCCCCCATGCCCTGGGGCTCCGCCAGGGCGGGCAACACCGCCAGCATCACCCCCAGGCCGAGATCCTGGACAATCAGCATCGCCAGCATGATCTTGCCATGGGGCGTCTTAACCTCATTGCGTTCAATCAGGCTCTTGAGCACCACCGCCGTGGAGGACAGGGCCAGCACCGAACCGAGAAAGGCCGCCTGGGGCAGGTTGTCCACCCAGCCCGTGGCATGGGCCAGGCCGCCACCCAGCAGGATCGTCAACAGGATTTGTAAGCTGCCGCCGCCCAGGGCGATCGCCTCACCTGCAACAGCTCCTTGAGGGAAAACTCGACACCCAGGGCAAACAGCAGCAGTTCTACACCAATTTCTGCCAGGATTTTGATGTCCCCTTCCAAGGCAATCAGCCCCAGCCCCGCCGGGCCGACAACCATGCCCCCCAGCAAATAGCCCAGCAGCACCGGCTGCTTGCAGCAACTGGCGAGGTAGCCGCCCACCGTGGCCGCCCCCATGACGGTGACCATTTCGACAATGAGGTTGAGATCGCCTGCCATGGGAGAAATAGCTGACAAAGCTCAGCCTGCAATATGGTCATGATGATCTTAAGGGTCACGATGATCTTAGCGACGGGTGCAAGGCTGCTATTCCGCAGCGGTTCGTCACCAAGCCCCAGTCCTCACCAAGCCCCAGTCCTCACCAAGCTCCAGTCCTCACCACCAAGCCCTAGCTCACCACCAAGCCCCCCGCTTTGACCGCCCGAGCCAGTTCCCGCAGCATCACCGCCGTATCCTCAAAGGCCACACAGGCATCCGTAATACTCTGGCCATAGGTCAACTCCGTCAGGTCCGCCGTCACCGTTTGGCTGCCTTCCACCAAATGGCTTTCAATCATCACGCCCAGAATATTGTTGGAGCCCTCGGCGATCTGCTCGGCCACGGCTTTGAGGGCGGTGGCCTGTTTGCGGAAGTCTTTGCGAGAGTTGCCGTGGCTACAGTCCACCATGGCGCGGCTATTGAGCTTTTTCTGTGCCAAGACTGCCGCTGCTTCATCCACGCTGGCCCGAGAGAAGTTGGGGCCGGAGCTGCCCCCCCGCAGAACCAAGTGGCCATCGGGGTTGCCCGTGGTTTGAATGATGCTGGCTAGGCCCCGCAGATTGATGCCCAAAAAGCGGTGGGGCTCCGCTGCCGAGAGCATGGCATTGGCCGCCGCATCGAGGCTGCCATCGGTGCCGTTTTTGAAGCCGATGGGCATGGATAGACCCGAGGCCATCTCGCGATGGGTTTGGCTTTCGGTGGTGCGCGCGCCGATCGCCGTCCAGCTAATCAAATCCGCAATGTACTGGGGGATGATCGGATCCAGCAGCTCCGTTGCCGAGGGCATCCCAATCTGGGCCAGATCCAGCAGCAGCTCCCGCGCCAGGCGCAGGCCGGTGTTGATGTCGTAGCTATTGTCCAGGTGGGGGTCGTTGATCAGGCCCTTCCAGCCCACCGTCGTCCGGGGCTTTTCGAAGTAGACCCGCATGACAATTTCCAGCTGCTGCTCCAACTCTTCGCGCAGGGCCAGCAGCTTGTGGCCATATTCATGGGCGGCTTTGACATCGTGGATCGAACAGGGGCCGACAATCACCAGCAGGCGGTGATCTTCGTGGCGGAGGATATTGCGGATGCGATCGCGGGTATCCCCCACCAGCTTGGCAGCCTCATCGGTGAGGGGATACTCGCTGTGGATGCTCGCGGGGGTCATCAAGGAGCGGGTCTCCACAACGTGGAGGTCGGAGGTTCTGCGCATGACGAGAAAGGGAAGGTTGAAATCCTGAGTTGGACGGATGGCGGTCGGGCCGAGGTGCGGTTCCGGTCTGGCGCGCTCTACAGTCTCTATATTGTCAGCCAATGCCAGCCATTGTCAGCGAAGCAGCCCAGCGAAGGCTAGATTTTGCGGGGGCGATCGCCCCGCCCCGCCGGGACTCGCTGCGCCCAGCCCAGTCAGGATGGAGCAAAGCCAGCCCCTG